>JAFAWN010000419.1 GCA_019241735.1 Terriglobales bacterium | reverse complement strand
TGCAAATCCATGAGCGTGACGTCGGGTCGGTGTTTTCGGAACTGCTCGACGGCTTCACGCCCATCGGACGCCTCTGCGACCAACTCCATGTCGGCTTGGGTCCCGATGAGGTTAGCAATGCCGTCACGCACAATCGCGTGATCGTCCACGGCAAGAACTCGGATCACGTTCGAACTCTCCGATTCCAGCGAAAGAGAAGGAAGAGAGAGCGTCGCGCCGACTTGGCGTACGCCACCGAACCCGGAACACTCAAATCAATCTCCGTCCCTTTTTCCGGGCCGCTCAGGATAACCAGCTTCGAATCGATGTGACGCGCCCGTTCACGCATTCCCGCCAGACCGTAATGGCCCGCGCGGCCCTGTTCGGCGGTATCAGGAGTGATCCCTCTGCCATCGTCCCGGATTCTCAGTTGGAGCAGCCGTTCGTCAAAGGTGATTTCCGCTTCGATGCGGGTTGCACAGGCATGGGCGAAGGCATTTCGCAGCGCCTCGCGAGCGATCGTGTAGATTTCCTCCCGCACGATCGGTTGCAGCTCTCTCCCTGGGCCTTCCACGACGAGACGGAAGGTCGCGCCGTTTTCGCCAGCGAGTTCGTCACCGAGTGCGCGCACTGCCTGCGCAAGATCGCTGGTGGTGGATGCCGAGCGCAAATCCTGGACCGCATGCCGACCCTCGCGAATCGCGCGATCTCCGATTTCCAGAGTCTTTTCGAATTTGCTCTTTACTGCCCCTGCAGGCAACATCTCGCTGACCGCCTGGAGGCTGAGCATGAGTCCCTGAACAGTCTGCAATAAACTATCGTGCAACTCCCGTGCAATGCGCATACGCTCGCTGAGGCGCGCCTGGCTTGCCATGTTGAATTTTTCCTGCAATTGGCGGACACGGAACTGGTAGGCCACCCACAGTAGGGCGATGAAAACGGCCGCGCAAAGGGCACGGAATAAGTGTGTATTCCACCAAGGGGGCGTAATGAGAATGGGTAAGGATACCCCTTCTTCGTTCCATACGCCATCACTGTTTGATCCCTGCACGCGAAAAAGATATCTGCCAGGGTCTAAGTTAGTGTAAGTAGCCAGTCGGTGTCTGCTGTCCACCTCGTTCCAGTCAGGTTCTAATGGGTCGAGTTTATATCGATAGCGGTTCTTCTGGGAATTTGCGAAGCTCAACGCCGCAAACTCAAAGGAGAATACGTTGTCGCGATAGGAGAGAGTGAGGGAGTTGACGTATGGGATGGCTTTCTTGAGTACCGATTTATCGCCGATTGGAACGGGTCTGTTGAAGATTCTAAAGCTTGTGATCACTACCGGCGGCACGTAGAGGTTGTCGCGGACATCTTTAGGGAAAAATGCATTCAACCCGTTGCTGCCGCCGAAAAATATCTCGCCATCTGCGCTTTGATAACAGCCATCGCTGAACTCATTGCTCTGCAAGCCATCGGACGCATCGTAGTTTCGGAATGTCTCCATCTTAGGATCGAACCGGGATATGCCCTTCTGAGTGCTGAGCCAAAGCTTGCCGGCTTCATCTTCCTGAATGCAGCGAATCGTGCTGCTCGGCAAGCCCCGGATTTCTGTGTAGCGGGTGAACGCTCCCCTTTGCCGGTCGTACCGATACAGTCCGTCAAACCCTCCCACCCACAGTGTGCCGGTCCGGTCTTCGTGGATAGTAGTGATGCCGCCACCGTTGAGGCTGTGAGGGTCGCGCGAGTCGGGCATGTACTTCGTAAAAGTCTTCGTTTTGGCATCGAAACGGATCAGCGCACCGCCAAACGTCCCTAACCACAGCGTGCCGGAAGGATCCTGATAAATGCTCCAGACCCAATTTAGTAGGCTGGCCGAGTTATTGGGAACGGGCTGGTAATTGGTAAACTTGTCGGTCGTTGGGTCGTAGCGGCTTATACCGTACTGCTGGCCCACCCACATTTGGCCGTCTCGATCCCCATAGATCGTGAAAACGTTGTCTGAGATTAAGCTGTTTGGATCATCAGGGTTGTGCCGGTAATGCTTAAAACGCCCACTGTGTTCA
>JAFAWN010000337.1 GCA_019241735.1 Terriglobales bacterium | reverse complement strand
TCCTGAACTCGGTAATGGAAAACCGCGAGAAGAATCCTGTGGAAACGGAAGTTGGCGCTGATTGAAACACTGTTTGCTATAGAAAGCCAGAAAGCCGAATCTTTGTGAACGTCGGAACCTTCATTTTGGTGTCTGCGATCAAGACTGTGATCGCATTGCTTGTGCTCCTCACGGCGGTGGCATACACCGTTTGGCTGGAGCGCAAAGTTGTGGGCCACATCCAAAACCGTTGGGGACCAACTCGCGTAGGCCCGTTTGGACTGCTGCAACCGCTGGCCGACGGCGTCAAATTTATGTTCAAAGAGGATTTGGTCCCGCCCCATGTATATAAACCTCTGTACATTGCGGCACCGATCATCGCCGTTGTCTGTGCCCTCACTTCCATTTCTGTAATTCCCATCGGCAACTGGGTGACCGTGGGAGGTCTCCGCACTCCTCTGCAAATCACCGACCTTAATATCGGATTGCTGATCATTCTGGGGATTACATCGATGGGGGTATACGGGGTTGCGCTGGCGGGATGGTCCTCGAACAGCAAGTATTCGCTGCTGGGCGGTCTCCGGGCCAGCGCCCAAATGGTGAGTTATGAGATTTCGCTTGGGTTGTCCCTGATTGGCGTTCTGATTCTTGCAGGCAGCTTCAGTCTGCGGGAAATTGTGGATGCACAAGCGGGAAGTTTCTGGGGATTTATTCCCAAGTGGAATATTTTTTATGGCGGCCAGATCGTTGCATTCTTCATTTATCTCACCTCGGCATATGCCGAAACCAACCGCATTCCCTTCGATTTGCCGGAAGCCGAAACTGAGTTGGTGGCCGGTTACCATACTGAATACAGCGCGATGAAATTCGCAATGTTTTTTATGGCCGAGTACGCAAACATGATTACGGTCAGCTGTGTGGCGACGCTCTTGTTTTTGGGAGGATGGCACGGACCGCTGTTTGGAGCTGCGGTGTTACAGGAAATCCTTCCGGTATTCTGGTTCCTGCTAAAGGTATTCGTGTTTCTATTTATTTACATTTGGGTTCGGGGAACATTACCACGCTTTCGCTACGACCAACTCATGGCATTCGGATGGAAGTTCCTGCTTCCGCTTGCCATTGCAAACCTTGTTCTTACCGGATTAATTGTCGCGCTGCGATCATAAATATGCTGCACTACACTCTGTTTCTCACTTTCGGAGCGATCTGCGTAGCCGGGGCAGTGAATCTGCTGATCCAGCGGCATCCCATCAACAGTGCGCTTTCGCTGGTTGCGGTCATGGCTTCGCTAGCCGTTGAGTACCTGCTACTGGGCGCTGAATTTGTGGCGGCGGTCCAAGTGATCATTTATGCCGGCGCAATCATGGTGCTGTTCGTCTTCGTGATTATGCTGTTGAATGCGGGGGAGGAGGCCCGCACCGGCGAAAGCCGTATCGCTCTCCTACTTGGCATCCCAGGGATTCTGACGGGGGCTGTGCTCGTCGCCTGGGTGCTCGAGCACGCTGGTAGTCCTGCGGTCGCGGCAGGGGCACTGCCAGGGTCACCCCGCGTCATCGGCTGGCTGCTATTTCATGATTTCCTCTTGCCGTTTGAAGTGACCTCAGTACTGGTACTCATCGCAATTATGGGCGCCGTGGTACTAGCCTCGCCGGCCGCAAAATCCATTAGCGAAGGGACTCAGAACTGATGGTCCCTCTGTCCAATTATCTGGCGCTAAGCGGTATCTTGTTTGGCTGCGGGGTTATCGGATTCTTAATCAAGCGCAACATTATTACGATCTTCATGTCGATCGAGCTCATGCTCAATGGTGTGAATCTCTCCTTCGTTGCTTTTGCAGCACAATGGCATGCTCTTCGCGGGCAAATTTTTGTCTTCTTCGTCATGGTTGTGGCGGCTGCGGAGGCTACGGTGGGACTTGCCATTATTATCGCTGTTTATCGCACTCGCGAAACTCTGAACGTTGATCGCGTCAACCTTCTCAAACTATGACTCCCGACCTCCATCTGTGGATCATTCCGGCGCTTCCACTGGCTGGCGCCGCGATCAATGGGCTGTTCGGACACAGGTTTTCCAGGAAGCTCGTCTCCGCAGTGGCACTTACATTCTGCGGGGCAGCGTTTGCGGCGGCGCTGGGAATTGCCGTCCGATTTTCTTCCTTCACCGTTCCACACATCGAATTCCTGGCTCCCTGGATTCGCGCCGGCAATTTTCAAGTGGGATTTGCCTTTTACCTCGATCAGCTTTCCTTGATCATGCTGCTGATTGTGACCGGTGTCGGTTTTCTCATTCATATTTATTCCGTTGGATACATGGCCCACGAGGAGGGCTCCTACCGCTTTTTCGCTTATTTGAACCTTTTCATGTTCTTCATGCTGACGTTGGTCCTGGCCAGTAACTATCTGATGATGTTTATCGGCTGGGAAGGCGTTGGCCTGGCTTCGTATCTGTTAATTGGATTCTGGTTCTTCAAAGATTCCGCAGCTGCCGCCGGAAAAAAGGCATTCATCGTAAACCGGATCGGCGACTTCGGCTTTCTTATTGCGCTCTTTCTTGTGATTAAGCATTTCGGGTCGCTGGATTTCGATCATGTTTTCCGCGCGGTAACGCAACTTCCTGGTGAAGCTGCCGGCGCCGGACTTCTCACCACGATCGCGTTTCTGCTGACCGTGGGAGCATGCGGAAAATCCGCGCAGCTCCCGTTATATGTCTGGCTCCCCGATGCAATGGAAGGACCAACTCCCGTCTCGGCCCTGATTCATGCAGCCACGATGGTCACCGCCGGCGTGTACATGGTCGCCAGGTCGCACATTATTTTTGAGCGCGCCCCCATCGCTTTAACTGTGGTCGCAATTATCGGAGCGCTCACCGCAATTTTCGCCGCGACGATAGGGGTGGTGCAGACGGACATCAAGAAGGTCCTCGCCTACTCCACGATCTCGCAGCTGGGATACATGTTCATGGCATGCGGGGTGGCAGCCTTCTCAGCCGCGATCTTTCACTTGATGACACACGCGTTCTTCAAGGGATTATTGTTTCTTGCCGCTGGCTCAGTAATCCATTCAGTGGGCGGGGAGCAAGACATGCGTGCCATGGGCGGTTTGCGCCACAAAATTCCGTGGACCTTCTGGACGATGACCATCGCAACCTTTGCAATTGCCGGATTCCCACCGCTCGCCGGTTTCTTCAGCAAAGACGCGATACTGTGGCGCGCGTACCAATCCAGCCCAGTTTACTGGGCACTCGGGCTGATCACTGCATTACTTACCTCGTTTTATATGTTTCGTTTGTGGTTTTTGACCTTCTTCGGAGAGTATCGCGCAGAAACAGCGGCACATGGTCATGGCAATCACCCAGTTTCGAGCAGGGTTGATGTTGGACACGGCGGAATTCACGAAAGTCCAACAATAATGCTTGCCCCGCTCGTTATCCTGGCTGCGCTTTCAATTGTGGCGGGGTGGATAGGTGTTCCGGGCTCATTGGGCGGCAACAATCGATTTGATAAATTTCTCGGACCTGTGTTTCATACAACCGCTCCGGTCAGCGACAACGGCTCTGCGCCGGGGCCGGTTGTAACGTCCGAAAAACAGGTGGA
The DNA here is from genome assembly GCA_019241735.1 of Terriglobales bacterium. Lineage (GTDB taxonomy): Bacteria > Acidobacteriota > Terriglobia > Terriglobales > Acidobacteriaceae > JAFAWN01. The sequence goes on along the minus strand of JAFAWN010000337.1, from coordinate 916 downwards.
AGGACCAGAGCCGAAAACCGGTCCGCGAACGGAATTGATCTTTACCGGGATATCCGTCGCGGCATCATTTTTGGGATTAGGGCTCGCGTGGCTGTTGTACGTGCGGCGGCCGCAGCTGCCTCAACAAGTTGCTCAGTTCTTCGGGATTTTTTATCACACTTTGGTGCATAAATATTATGTCGATGAGTTTTACGCCGCATTATTTGTTAAGCCGCTAATAGATGGCTCATCCCGCATTCTATGGCGCGGCATCGATCAGAACATGATCGACACAGCTGTGGACAACGGCGCCCATGCTGCAAATAGTTTTTCAGATAACATGCGCCACATGCAGTCAGGCAATATTCGCTCTTACGCGGGCTGGGTTGCCGTGGGTGCAGCGACGGTCATCGCCTACATGGTTTGGATGGGAACGAGATGACCGCGCTCGATCGATCCATACTGTCACTGACAACATTTCTTCCGCTTGGGGGCGCACTCCTGCTGCTGCTCTTCCCGCGGCGCGGACGTGATCTCCGGATTTTTTCCCTGGTCGTCTCGCTTCTAACTTTTATTCTCTCGCTCCACCTGCCTTTTCGTTTCTCGCAATCCCAGGGAAGGTTTCATTACGAAATAGATAAAATCTGGATTTCCAATCCAAACATTCATTACCACATGGGTGTGGACGGCGTCTCCATGTGGCTGATTGTTCTTACCACTTTTCTCACGCCATTGTGTGTTCTGATTTCCTGGAAGTCCATCCAGGAGCGGGTGCTGGAATTTTTCATTCTTTTGCTCGTGATGGAGACGGCGCTGATCGGCGTTTTTGTTTCGCTGGATCTGTTCCTCTTCTATTTCTTCTGGGAAGCTACCCTGATTCCCATGGCTTTGCTGATAGGAATGTTTGGCCACGGTAGAAAAGTCTACGCCGCGGTGA
>JAFAWN010000188.1 GCA_019241735.1 Terriglobales bacterium | reverse complement strand
ATCAACACTGACGGCAATGACCGCGGCCTTTTCAGCATGGGGGGCTCACACAGCCTGGAGCAGTTCATCAACGGCGTGGCGCGGGACATTGAAGACCCCGAAACCAAGCTCACCGTATGGCAACGCCGGCAACTATCAGAAATTGCGGGTGCCAAGACCAGCGAAGAACGTAAGGAATTGCGCCAGCGCCCCGATTTGCGGATTGAAGCTTTGGGTTCGGGCACTGACTTTACCGCGTTTCTAGATCATCTTGGAGTCGCCTCACTCAATTTGGCATACGGAGGCGAGGATGAACAGGGCATTTACCATTCCATTTACGACGATTTCTACTGGTACACACATTTTTCGGACACCAAGTTCGTTTACGGGCGGGCCCTCTCGCAGACTATCGGGACCTCTGTGATGCGGTTCGCCGATGCCGCCATACTTCCGTATGACTTCGTAAATTTTGCGGACACGATGCAGAAATACCAAAAAGAACTGGAAAAGTTACTGGCGGACAAGCAGGAAGAAATTCGCGAAGGAAATGAGGAACTGGAAGAAGGAGTGTTCAAAGCCACGCTTGATCCAAGGCGTCCCACGGTAGCGCCCGCGCGGGAGGAAATGCCCCCTCACTTGAACTTCGCGCCGATGCAAAACGCGACCGAAGCGCTGGTCCGCAGCGCCGAGCACTACCGTCGCGCGCTGGCGCATGCGCAGGCGAATTTGAGCGACAGCCAGCCCGAATGGTTGCTTACCGTAAACCAGCGACTGATCGAGAGCGAACGCACCCTGACCAACGACGAGGGACTTCCTCGCCGCCCTTGGTACAAGCATCTCATCACGGCGCCCGGCGTTTATAGCGGATACGATCCCAAAACTATTCCCGGGGTACGCGAGGCCATCGAGCAAAAAAAGTATGCTGAGGCTGATCAGGAAATCGTGCGCGTGGCAAAAATTCTGCAGAATGAATCGGCTCTGATCGAAGGCACAGCACAACTGCTGGAACGGTCAATTCCATAACCTCTGGATAACAAAGCGCTGGCTGACATATTCCCGAGCGGTGATGCGTATCTGGCGCAGCTGCGTACCGGGAGAGTAGACGTCCGCGCGCTAAGGCTTGCACACTGCCCGCAAACGTTCGGCCGCCGATTCCGGCAGGATGTCGCGTTGCGGACTGCCAAGCAACTCAAAGCCCACCATGAACTTTTTAATGCTTGCGGAGCGCAGCAGTGGAGGATAAAAGTGGCCGTGAAAGTGCCATTCGGGATGATTCTTCCCTGAACACGGTTGCTGATGAAATCCCATCGAATACGGAAACGGCGCGTTAAAGAGCCTGTCATAACCACGTACGATTTTTTGCAAGACTGCGGCCAGTCCGTCTTTGCCGGTATCGGAGAGACTTGCAATATCTGGAATATGGTTGCGCGAGACGATAAGCGTTTCAAAGGGCCAGATCGCCCAAAAGGGCACCACTACGGCAAAATCATCGTTTTGAAATATCAGGCGCTCACCGCTCGACACTTCAATCTCCAGGTAGTCGCATAGCAGACATTTGCGCTTTTCCGCCATGTACCGGTGCATTGAAGCCTGTTCTTTTGCCGGTTCGTTCGGAAGTGATTCCGTGCCCCATATCTGGCAATGCGGATGAGGGTTGCTTGCGCCCATCATGGCGCCACGATTCTCGAAAATCTGCACGTACTGAATGAAATCTCGACCGCCGAGATCCTTGAATTGTTCTGCCCACATCCCAACCACCATTTTGATCTCGGCAACTGGCATGTCGGCCAATGTCACATTGTGTTTTGGGGAGAAACACCCCACCCGGCAGATTCCGCGTTCCGGGCGTGCTACTAGCAACTCAGATCTTTTTGCGTCGTCTGCCTCGTGAGTGATTTCTTGTTGCAGCCCGGGAAAATCATTGTCAAACACGTACGTGGAGGTGTATTGCTCATTCCGCTTTCCTCCTGCGCGCGCATTCCCCGGGCACAGATAGCAGATGGGATCATAATCAGCCTTATTTTCAGGAGGAACATCCTCCACTTGTCCCTGCCAGGGTCTCTTGGTGCGGTGGGGTGAGACCACCACCCATTCGCCGGTAAGTGGATTGAGCCTGCGATGCGATGAGTCAATCAGATTAGGCGTCATGGTGAAAGAATGACGTAATTATTAGGTCGATTGTTGGTGCGGAAGGTCCCGAGAGGTACTCTCCGCATCGCAATCCAATCTATTCGATGCTAGGAGGCCAGCGGCTTAGCGCGAGAAAACCACTCCGTGCGGCAGCCCCGATCCCTTCCACCCGTGCGGCCACTCGCGATCGGCGAAGTTAAAGCCCGGCTTGCCGTCCGCATCGTGAAAACTATCGTCCATAGTGATAGCACCGGTCGATTGATCTAGCTTCACGAGGAACAGGCGGGGCTCTCTACCCGTGACTACCAACCGCTGTGTCTTGGCATCCCACCCTGTCCAATGTGGTTTGAATGTTTCGCTGATCTTCAAGCGTGAGACCTCCACCGGCTTCGCTCCATTCCTGATGTCGAGCACAATCAGACCGTGCTCCGCCGGCACGCTCTGCACCAGATAATGTCCAACGATGGTGGGGACGCCGCACCAGTTTCCGGGCAGTGTATATACCAGCTGCGATTTCGGCTGGTCGCTGCTGACCCCGGTAATGCGCTCGATCCCGCAACTTACCGTTTGCACAAAAATCGATCCATCCGGTCCGAGACGCAGGCTCTTCCGGGCTAATCTGAGCGTAGCGGTTCTCCCCAACATCAAAATATTCGGTCTTAAGCAATTTGAGGTCAGACAGACGCCAAAGCTGATAGGAGACTCCGCGGAAGATATCCTCGATATCCATCGAGGAGTTGGTGGAGATAATGCGGTCGAGTTCCGGAAGAACAACCAGGCTGTAAGGAGTGAGGAGAGCATCAGGGAGAGCCGGATCCGCATTGCTATTGGCGCGAATCAGCTTTCCCCGATCATCGATCTCCACCAAGCCCCCGCTCATGCCCATGTTCCCTTCAGCGCTGCCATGATGCGTGTGCTGGAATGTGGCGAGCACGTGGCCGTTAGGCAACCGCTGGAATGAATGTGGATGCATATAACCGGCCATTTCTGTGAACGAAGCCGCAACCGTCGGATGTAATGCGTCGCGGACATCAAAGATAAAAGTCCGCCCGGCGTCATGATCGTTGGCAAAAAGCATTCCGCTGGCAGGCATTGTGTATTCCGTGTGATGTACGTACACGGTCTGCTGGTCAGTGGCGACAGTCGTCACCAGATGTCCGTACGAGGGCGAAGATGGATCCGCATCAATCACCGCGAGAAAGTCTTTGCCTTTGTTGTCCACGTCTCCGGTCCAGGCAAATAGGTAGTGCCCAGTTCGTGGTTGTGCTTGCTGCGCGTACATAGACGGTAGAGCAAGCCAAATTAGGACAGCCACGATTGAGAGTGGACGCCGCATCAATATCCCTCCGCAGAGCAATTATGCTTTCGGGCGAAAGAGTATCAGGTTCAGGGGAAACCGCAAATCAGGCATGTTAAAAATAGGAAGATTGCGAGGTTCGTGGAAGGGGTTGAAGAAGATTTTTTGGTTGCGGGGGGTGGATTTGAACCACCGACCTTTGGGTTATGAGCCCAACGAGCTACCAGACTGCTCCACCCCGCGCAAGCATCATAACAATCGCGTTACAGAGCGTCAAACTTGCGAGCGGCACGTTTGCTTTGAATGTTTTTCACTCCTTCAGCTTCCGGCGCTCGCATGCAGCCACTAATTTGGACGGGTCGATGGCCTCTTTATCCACTTGCTCTTCGATAATCTTCCCATCTTTGCCAATCAGCAGATTGATTCGCCGCGCCGCTTTGTATTTGTCCACGTAAACTCCGTACTGATGCGTCACTTCACCGCCCCAATCGCTGAGCAGAGGAAAAGTGACTCCGATTTGGTCGGCGAATGCCTTGTTGGCGAACGGGCTGTCCATGCTCACACCCAGGACCTGGGTGTCGGCGGCTTCCAGCTTTTTGAGGCTTTGCTGAAAGGCCTTCATTTGCTGGGTTCAACCGCCGGTGAACGCAAACACGTAGAACGCCAGAGCGACGTTCTTCTTGCCGCGATACTGGCTGAGCGTGACGTCGTTCAATTTTGTGCCGTCGAAGTACTGCAATTTAAAATCCGGGGCAGTGTCACCAACTTTCAGTGACGGAACATCATTTCGCTGCTGAGCATGCACCGAAAACGACAGCAGTGCGAACCACGCAGTCATTGCTGCTAAGATAATTTTTCGCATAGAAACCCCGTGAGGAAATCGCTGCTACAGAGTAATCTCCGGTCTCTTCAGAGGTCAACCAGCCGGCGAATACGGGCTCGTGGGTAATCATCTGATGAATTGGCTCAAACAATTCGACTAATGAGCCTCGACACCCTTAACGATATTTTCTTTGAGATTGCAGCGCGCGGAAACTCCACAGTCGCGCTGCAGCGCCAGACCTCTGGCTGGGCCCCCATTTCTGCTGACGATTTTTGCAGTCGCGTTTTCGGCGTTGCGCGGCAGTTGCGGGAATGGGGCATTTCTCGAGGTGACCGGGTCGCGATCCTGAGCGAGAACCGGGTTGAGTGGACCATCGCGGACTTCGCCTGCCTGCTGTTGGGCGCAGTGGTACTGCCTATCTACACCACACTGACACCGGAACAGACTTCCTACATGCTTGGCGACGCTGGTGCGCGCGCGATCTTCGTCGCGAACGAGCGCCAGCTGCAAAAAATTCTCAGCCTGCGCTCGGAGACGTCACTGGAAAACATCATTGTTATGGATGACATTCAGACTGCCGACGGGGTTCAGATGTCGCAATTGATGCGATCCCAATCGAGGTTGGAACCGGCCGCAGGCAGCGCGCATCCTGATGACCTTGCGACCATTATCTACACTTCCGGCACTACAGGCACGCCGAAGGGGGTTATGCTGACGCATGGCAACATGGCGGGAAATATCAACTGTTCCCTTGCTGGATTTGAGCTGGGGCCGGGCGATCTCAGCGTTTCGTATCTACCGCTGTCGCATGTTACCGCGCGCCACTTGGACCTGGCGATGTTGCATCGCGGTGTAAACCTTGCTTATGTCCCCTCCATCGGTCAATTGCCGCAGGCATTGGCAGAGGTTCGACCGACGATCTTTGTAGCCGTACCCCGAGTTTATGAAAAGATCCACGCCCAAGTTGAGCTTAAAACGCAAGGGTTTTTGAAGCGGGCGGTCTATCGTGGCGCACTTACCACTGGCAGCCGTCATCGTTCGATAATTTTGGAATCCGAAGAAGGGAACCCCAATTCTTTCCTGTGGAAGATTGCCGACCGGCTGGTTTATCAACCGATCCGCCGTCGTCTGGGTGGGCGTGCGAGATATTTTATTTCTGGAGGAGCGCCGCTCGGCCGCGAGCTGGCTGAATGGTATGCCGATGTCGGCATCCGCATCCATGAAGGCTACGGGCTCACCGAGACCGCGCCCGTGATTGCGCTGAATAATCCCGCGGCGCATAAGCTGGGCACGGTGGGCAAGCCGATTGCGAATGTTGAGGTGCGAATTGCAGAAGATGGCGAAGTTCAGGTCCGGGGGCCGTCCGTCTTTCGAGGATACTGGAACCTTCCCACCGAAACCGATGCCGCATTCGTCAATGGCTGGTTCAATACCGGGGATATCGGAAATATAGATGAAGATGGATTCTTGTCGATCACCGATCGCAAGAAAGATCTCATTAAGACTTCAGGGGGCAAGTTCATCGCTCCGCAGCCACTGGAAAACTCCTTGAAGCACCATCCACTGATTGCGGAAGCGGTGGTGCTCGGGGACCGCAGAAAGTTTCCCGCTGTCCTGATTTCGCCAGATTTTCCGCGGCTCAGGGATTGGGCGCAGTCCAATCACATTGCATTTGACTCGCATGAGAATTTGATTGGGCTTTCCCCGGTGAACGCTCTGTATGAAGGAATCGTTGCTGATTTGAACCGCCGCCTGGCTCGTTTCGAACAGCTCAAGCAAGTCCTGCTGGTAGCGGAGGAGTTTTCAGCCGACAATGGAATGCTCACCGCCAGCATGAAAGTGCGGCGCAAGGCGGTCGAGGAGCGCTATCGCAGCCGGATCGACCAGATGTATGCGAAGAACGAGCTGTCAGCAGCAGATTCAGCTACTCGCCAAAATTAGCGTTGGGTGCTACTGCAATCCTGCCGAGGCGACCTTTTGCAGATTCTCCTCCGGCTGCACAATCACCCCATCAAACGGTGTCGCGCCCATCAAGCGGCCACGGACGACACTGACCAGGCGTAGTGGATATCCGGAATCCGGGCCACGCTGCCAGCTTCGGCCTCCATCATGACTTTCAAAAACGACGCCAGTGACGGTGCTCGTCGCTAACAGGCGTTGCTTGCTCTTGTCGTAGCTGATGGAGCTGATCTCTTTGTCGGGTAAGCCGTTCAGCATGCGCTCCCAGGTAGCTCCGGAATCAGAGTTACGGAAAGCGCCCTCGCGCGTTGCCACCATTACCTCTGCTTCGGGAGTGAGTTCCAGATTACGAATGCTTGTCACAAATGCCGGAAGGCCCGCCTGCTGCCATGCCGCGCCTCCGTTCGTTGAAACCAGAACATTGGTGCGGGTGGCGGCGACAATCAATTCGCCATGCGCCTTTACCGCGACGAATTCCTGTTTCCCCAGCACCGGCCCTCCCGTCCAACTTGCGCCGTGATTTGAACTGGTAAACAGACCGGCGGAAGTTGCCGCGAACCATTGCGTGGGGCCGATCTCAAGGTCATTGATCCGCGCATCCAGCGTCGATCGCGCGTAAGTCTTCGTGACCGCCGGGGCGGTCTTCTTCGCTCTTGCGCCCTTGGCGGGCACTTGCTTTAAACTCTTGACGCTGCGCAGCGTGGTTTTTTCGATGACCACCGTGTTAATTGGCTTCCACTCGTGACTGCCGCGCGCAAGCAGGAAGACTCCCCGGTTGGTGCCGGCGACAAAATCTCCATTGCTGGCCTGCTTCAACGCAAAAACGTCGCGGCCGCCCAAGCCTGAGCTTCTCTGCTGCCAGCGTTCTCCTTCGCGAAACGAGAATACGCCTCCCCATTCTTTATCGTTCACAATACCGACGAGAATAGTACCCGGTTCGCTGGCATCCTCGACGATCGAGGTGACATAGCGATGGCTGTACCCCCGATTGGAAGGCGAAAAGCTTACGCCGCCGTCGTTGCTGGACATCACGCCGCCGCGATCCGTCGCCAGCATCACATGGCCCGAATTTCGCGGATCCACCAGCACATCATTCACTACCACATCGGGTCCAGTGAGCGATTTCCAGGTTTTACCCCCATCAGACGTCTTCCACAGTCCCTCGGTGGTTCCGGCATAAACAATTGCGGGATTGCCGGGGTCCTGCTTAAGTACGCGGGTGCGACGCGCGGTGAATGGGATTCCCTGCAATTTGTGGAATGAATCTCCAGCGGTCTCGCTCTTGTAAATCCCAGAGCATGCGCTGGCGAAGACCACAGACGGATTGGTCGAATCGACGATGACTGAGAAAACATCGGAGTCATCTATCATGCCCTTATTTATATGTTGCCAGCTCGCGCCGCCGTCGGGCGTCTTCCATGCCAGGTGCCACGTCCCGGCATAAACAACATCAGGATTTTTTGGGTCGATCGCCAGGGATTCGATGTTTTTCACTTCCTGGCTGTTAGGTGTAATCCTCGGCCAGGTCAATCCACCATCGACTGTGCGGAATACTCCAACGAGCGTGCCAACAGCGAGAACTTTCGGGTCCGAGGCTGAAATTGCGAGAGCGCGAATCGATTGTCCGTGCAGGTCCGGGAAAGTAGACCAAGTGTGCCCGCCGTCAAGCGAGCGGAACAGGTCACCGGCATGCTGGTCGGAAACGCTCCAAGCTGCTGCATACATCCGGTCAGGACTCTGCGGGTCGATAACGATATGATCCACGACGTAGTCGTCACTTGAGCCCAGCTGCGCAAGCCTTGACCAGTCACGCCCGCCATCGGCTGAGGAGAAGATCGTTCCCGTATTGGTCCCCAGA
>JAFAWN010000225.1 GCA_019241735.1 Terriglobales bacterium | reverse complement strand
TCGAGGTTGTTGATCCCGTAGGCGCAGGCGACAGCTTCAACGCCGGGTTCCTTACGCAATATGTGCGCGGGAAGGATATTCCAACTTGCCTGGCTCAAGGAAACCTTGCCGGCGCACTGTCTACCACCCGCCCCGGGGGCACAGAGGCCTTTCGCGACCAGACCCACCGGGAGGATTTCTTTAGAAGGCACGGCGGACGTGAGGGATCCGTTACGGCTGTGGAGTAACTTCCAGCAACAGGTGGTCGGAAAACTCGGGATTCAATTTTGGATCGATGCCTGCCGCAGCCCGGACCGGCCCCAAATCTTTTCCGGAACCATAATCCATAACGCGGTAGGTTCCCGGTTTTAATCCCCGAAGAGTAACTTCGCCTTTCCAGGGACTTTGGTCCGAAGCAAAAAAAGCGTAGTACATCTTTCCGTCTTTTTCGATTGCATAGGCTTCAGGAAAATCGTAACCATAGGTATACAGCGGAAGAAATGTACCCTTCGAGAGCATCTTTTCGTTGTAAATGCCGATCCATTTCTGCCAGTGCTGCTCTTTCTGCTCCGTAAGATTCACCGCCTTAAATTTTGGCCCGGGATCTGGCCACACGAATTTTGTCCCGACAACCCCGCCCGTTCCAATGGTCGAGGCAAAGTCATCTCCATGCTCGGACCAGTCGTGGCCCACCCGGGTCATCGCCGACAACTCCACATGATCACCATAGACGGCCGCTTCAGGGCCGAGCAGCGCTTTGTACATTTTTATGCGACGACGCACCTGCACCGCGCCCACCGGATCCGCTGTGACCGCCTGGTCCATGTAAGGAAGCCAGGCCAGCGAAGGCGGCGTTCCGCAGGGGCAACTCTGTGTGACACTCTGCGGCTTCAGCGCGCGGGTTGTTTCAAAAATAGTCTTGTAAACGTCGGCCATCGCGTTCACCGAATCTTGCGGCGACTTATGGTGGTGCGCGGGGTTGTAGCAGGCAGGGACGGAGTAAATATTATCTAGTTTCGAGCCGTCAAAATCCCAGTCGCGAATGAATTTCTCCGTCAGCCGTTTGTAATATGCCTGCACTTCCGGCACGGCGGGGCAGAGGGCCGCAAGACTGCGCGTAATTCGCGCATGCTTTCCATCTTTGCCGAGTATCAACCATTCGGGATGTTGCTTAACAATATCCGACACCACGTATTTGTGTGATTCCCATTTGCCGGCGCCATCTTCGACGCCCAATGGCAACCACCAAAGCTGTACCAGTTCTCCCTGCTTATGAAAATCCGCGACCATTTTTTGGATCGCGTCGCCGGGAAAAGTATCACTTCGCGGATGCCAGTCACCATAGGTGTCAAACCAGCGATCATCCAGCGTCGCCCACTTAATCCCCATTTCTTTCAATTTCGGTACCGTTCCCAGCATCTGCGCCGGCGTTACATTGAATTCATATCCCCAACCGCACCAGCTCACGTTGTAAGCCTCGCTGGAAGGTTTCGGAATCTCCCAACCTTCTTTTTGCAGCACGCTCGACCATAGGCGCAGCGGCTGATAATAATCTCCGGAATAAATCGAGATAAAAGTACGCGGGGTGGAGTAGGTTTCCCCGGGCCGCAAAATGTTGAGGCCGGGTATAGTAACGTCCGCGCTGACTCGCCCATCCCCTTCGACCCGCACCGGAATGGATAGCGAGAGCGGCAGAGTCTCGACGTGGCCAATTGCTTCACCTACCGAAGCCGTCCAAAAAGCTACCACCGGGATGCCGCCCCCGTATCCTCCCTTAATCATTTGCCCCATCAAGTTAGGTTGCGAGAAGCGCTGCGACAGCTTTACAACATCGTCCTTTCCCCAATCGTAGCTTGATCCCTGATAGCTCCACATGTCGTACGGCGCTGCCTGCGCGTCAGCGAGTTTCGCGTTGAAAAGATGCTGCTGCTCGACAATCTGATCGATTTTGACATTGGAACTGCCTCCATTCCTGTACTCGGTGCTGGTGAGGAGGAGATTTGGAAAATCATCATAGGCGTCAATGTGCAGTACTTCCGTGAGGTTTGGACCGGAAGGGGCCCTGCCGGGAATTTCAATGTGCTTGCCGCCGCCGAGCTTTCCCGAAGCCTCACTCACTTTGGACTGACTGAGGTCAAGATTGAAATTCAACGTCTTGCCTGCAATGACTATAGTACCAGGCTCGACGTTTGCCGGATCATCCAAAGTCAGCCGCTGGTTATTCTTCAGCAAAAAAGCCTGAATGAGACCTGAGGGAAGAATGTCAAACTGCGCGGCCGAGGTTATCAACGAAATTTTAGAGCTCTGCTGATCGATTTTGATGGAAGCACTCGGCGCAGAAGGCGGCCTCGATGACGGTTTTGTTTCTTTCTCACAACTGAAGCACAGCATTGCGCACGCTGCGGTCGCGATTATCTTTAGTCGAAAACGCCGCAGTCCAAGATTCATCAGGATGTCCTTATCCTTATCGCGTAGAAGCGAGAGCCGGGTCTTGCTTAAATTTGCTGAACAGCTTCTCAGCATTTAGGTGATAAATTTTTTCCAAAACTTCATCCGGCAGTTGCATGCCGTAGATTTTCCAACGCCCTTGTCCGGGATAGCCCCAATAATCGAAATATTCGTCTCCGGTTTCCAGCCAGCGGAAATGATTTCTGTACATCTCCTCGGTAACTTCGTTGTCGGTTCCGAACATTATGCGGTCCTGAAACTTAAGGAAGAATTCCCGCGCCCGCCCAGGCTGACGCCCTAGTTCAGCTTCCCGCGCTCCAAATTCCACCATGACGTTCGGAAGCTTTTCCAGCAGGCCACTCACGTAGTCGAGGTTCTCCGGCCAGTTCGCCACATGAAGAGCAACGAAAGTAGTGTGCGGATGCCGGGCGAATACGCGATCCCGGGCAGCCAGAATTGATTCTTTCGTAGGAAATTTGTCCCCGTAAAAACTCCAGTCCGGATGCTCGATAAGTTCTTCGTAGCGTTCATTGGTATTGTCAACTGGGTGAAAAAAAGCTTCCGGATCAGTCACGTGAATCGACACCGGAATTCCTAGACGTCCACATTCCTCCCAGATGGGATCAAGCCGGGGATCGTCAACCGTAACCAATTTCCCGCTCTTATCCCGCACCCCCAAACCCAGATCTTTCAAGACTTTCAGGCCGCGTGCGCCACGTTTTACTGCATCATCCAACTGCGCGACCATTTCGTCGCTGAAGTTTGGATCATCAATTTTGCTCCAGTCAATTTGAGTGAACACAATGAAGCGCCCTGGAAATGGCTTGACCATCTCATCAATGACATGCTGGAGTTTCGTTCCCCACATTCCGGTCAGAATCACGATGGTCTTGACATTGGTCGCGTCCATGACCTCGACCACCCGCTTCGGAGGCATGTGCTCGTCGATGCCGGCGGCGTCATTGACGTGGCTATGAACATCGATCACATAATATTTCGCCCTTGGAATTTCATGCACTGGAGCGTGCAGCATCGAAACCGGATGGAAGTCTTTCAGTAAAAGGGTCTTGTTTCGTTCGGCGTCGGGCGCGGAAGAGTACCCGATGGGCGCGGTCGTCGAATTTCCGGAGTCCGGTTTCGTGTTTTGAGCTGCAAGGTAAACCCAGCCAAACCAAAGCGCAAAGAAAAGTATAGGTGTGCGGATTTTCAATTTATTGCTCGTAGGCTCCAATATCAATATTCGGTCCCTGCACGCGCGGATTTCCGGCATAGTCGGTAGTGCCGACAATAGTCGCTCCCAGGTTGATCCCTTGGTTGACCGCGGGCGACGTGGACTTCACATGCAGGTCCGGGGTAGTCATGTTCAAAAATTCCGGATCCGCGAAAAAGGAGTGGGCATCCTGCCCGCTACCCTGCTGGTACGAGGCGAAATTGGTGTAGGTGTGGCCGTTCCATATCCATTGCGCGTTTGCGGAGTTGGACGTGAAATATACGTTGTAATCAGAGGTTACCGGGTTCGGCTCAGAGTGAGTGTAGTTATTAATGAGCAGGCCCTGGGAAGTGGCGTCAACGATGTTGTTTTCGAAAACGTTGTTGGTCGCGTAGTACTGCACCTGGAATTCGCCGCTTCCGGTATTTTTGGTGTCGTTATCGAACAGCGTGTTGCCAACAATCGTGCAGTGGTCGGTGCCGCCCACTGTGCTCGAATAACCGCCAATGGAAATGCCATTGGAGTTCCCGTGATAAACCAGATTGTTACGCACGATCACATAACTCGAATCGTGGCCTTTGTGTTCGCTCGCGACCTCGATGTTCAAGTCTGAATTGTGAACCAGGTTGCGCTCGATAGTTACATTGGCACAGCCATCACAATAAATGCCGTCCGCCGCATATTGATTTCCGTACGCAGGGTTCCCGTAGGAAGAAATGTTGTAGATCGTGTTCCCGGTGATGCTGCCATACCCGGCCTGATCGTGCCCAGCCGGTCCCACGCCTTCGAAGCCGATGGCGTCAATCCCGATATTGTCGTTGTCGTGAACAATGTTGTTGCTGATGACGAATTGCTGAACATTCCCATCAACATTGATCGTCTCGCTGTTTCCAGTCTTATTGCTGTAAACCTGGTTGCCGCTGATTGTGAGGTTTGTGATTGGCGTGGCGCTGGTGCCATATGCGGCGATCCCGAATGCATTTCCATTTCTTTCGGATTTCGACACGATGTTGTGCACCCGGTTGTTCAGGATTTGCAGGTTGCTGCCGCTGCCGGTGATCCAAATTCCTGCCGGAGTGTTTGCGGCCCTGGTCGTCGAGTAATTGCGAATCTCGAAGCCGCTGATGATGACGTAACTTTGATTGATGATGTTAAAGAGGCCATTCACGCCAGAACTGCCGCAACAGGAGACGCCGGTTCCATCCACAATTGCAGATTCACCCGGATAATTCTGGAAGACAACGTAGCCGGATGACGCATTCCCGGAAACCGGAATGGTTACCGACTCATTGTAGCTGCCACCCCGCACATCCACCGTTGCGCCGGCAGCGACTGATTTGGCGGCATGCTGAATGGTGCGCCAAGGCGAACCAAAGGTCCCGGAATTGTTATCGTTTCCGCTGGTCGAAACGTAAAACGTCGTTCCGGTTTGGGCGCAGGCTGACGTCGCCAGAATAACAATGAAGACCAACCGGATCGAGGACCGCAAAAGTTCCGGGCGCCATGCCATATTTTCCTCCCTGTAACTCTTGTTGCATATTCTTTCGATTCATTTCTCTTGCTTGCCTTATACTCCCAGCCAAAACGCGCTGTCAATCCTGCTCCCTCCACAAGCAGTTCGTGGACAAACGAATCGATCCGTTATAAAAAGAAGGGCCGCCCATGTTCGCCTTTTAGCGGATGCGAAAGGGACTCACTGCTTAACGAAGAACGCCGCCGGGCCATACTCACCATCCTGCACCGGGACCGCAGGGTGCTGGTGGCGCAGCTCGCCCGCCATTTCCACACTTCTCAAGTAACCATCCGTAAAGATCTCGAGATTCTGCACGTGCGTGGCCAGGTGCAGAGAACTCATGGGGGAGCTTTGCTGGCGCGGGAAGGCGCGCTTGAGGACCCCACGCTTCGCGAGAAGGAGAAATTACACCGCAAGGAAAAACTGCGAATTGCCGCCGCCGCCGCCCGCTTAGTTAGAGAAGGGCAGGTCGTAATTCTCGACTCCGGTACGACCACGACCGAGATTGCACGGGCGCTGCGCCATTTTCAGAACTTGACCATAATTACAAATGCGGTAAACATTGCCGCCGAACTGGCGAGCTCTCCAGTGGAGGTAATTCTTACCGGCGGAACCGTACGCAAGAATTCCTTCTCTTTGGTAGGACCCATCGCAGAAGAAACTCTGCGACGCCTGAATGCCGACATTCTGTTTATCGGGGTGGATGGTTTTGACGTTCACTTCGGGATCAGCACACCTAATATCAATGAAGCAAATGTGAATCGGGTGATGATGGAAGTCTCCAAGCATGCAGTTGCTGCGTGCGATTCGAGCAAATTTGGCCACCGCAGCCTATCCCTGATTGCTGGGCCGGCGGCCATTCATCACGTCATTACTGACCGCGGTATCGCGAAGTCTGATTTGAAAGCGCTGAAGAAAGCCGGTATCGAGGTGACGCTTGTTTGAGCTTCGGCAACAGTTGGACACGGAATAATAGACGTCGATGGAAACCTCTCCCGCGAGAAATCCCGCTCATCTTAAACGGTCGCTGACCCTTTTCGACCTCATCCTTTACGGCATCATCGTTATTCAGCCGGTTGCACCAATGTCGGTGTTCGGTGTCCTGAGCAATCGCGGTCGCGGACACGTCGTCACAACCATTCTGGTCGCCATGATTGGAATGTTGTTTACCGCCATTAGTTACGGCCGCATGGCGCGTGTTTATCCCAGCGCGGGGTCGGCGTTCACATATGTCGGTCAGGAGATCAACCCCGTGCTCGGCTACGTTACGGGATGGGGCATGGTGATGGATTACATGCTCAATCCGATCATCTGCATAATTTGGTGCAGCCAGCAGGCGCACGTTTTTGCGCCTCACGTGGGGTACTGGGTATGGGCGGTTTTTTTTGCCGCGGTATTTACAGCCCTAAATATTCAGGGAGTAAAGACCTCGGCGCGGCTGAACACCGCCCTGGCGACAGGAATGGGAGTCGTCATTACCATATTCTTCGTGGCCGCCGCTAGATATGTGTTTAACACCCCGCATGAGGGTGGGGCATTTTTCACCCGGCCGTTCTATGACCCGCAAATGTTTGATTTTCGTGCGGTTCTCGGTGGCACTTCGATCGCGGTGCTGACTTATATAGGTTTCGACGGCATCTCCACCCTGTCGGAGGAAGCGGAGAATCCGCGGCGTAATATTCTGCTGGCGACGGTCGCCACTTGTTTGGTAATCGGCATCTTGTCTGCGCTGGAGGTGTACGCGGCGCAGTTAATCTGGCCGGCTTCCCAGCCTTTTCCCAATGAAGACACGGCATTCGTCGCCGTGGCGCAACGGGCATGGCCTCCTTTATTTGCCATTGTCGGCTTTACCTTGTTGGTTGCGAATTTTGGCTCAGGAATGGGGGCCCAGCTGGGCGCGGCGCGTCTGCTCTACGGAATGGGAAGAAGCAACGCCCTTCCCAAGTCATTTTTTGGGGCAGTCGAACCCAGGCGTCGTATCCCCAGGAACAACGTTATTTTCGTGGGCGTGATCGCGCTGATTGGGGCCTTTGTGACCAGTTACGGGCTGGGCGCGGAGAT
>JAFAWN010000224.1 GCA_019241735.1 Terriglobales bacterium | reverse complement strand
CAGAAACGCCGCCAGGTCGGCCAATTCTTCGACCCTGCCAAAACGATTCATGGGATTACGCTGGCGGATGAATTCTTCAAGCTCCGGGCGGGGCAGGAGACGGGAGAAGGCTCCTTCGGTGGGGATGGGGCCGGGCGCAATGGCGTTCATGCGGATGCCGCGATTGCCCCACTCCACGGCCAGACTGCGGGTGAGCGCGACCACGCCGGACTTGGAGACAGCGGAAGGAACCACGTAGGCCGAGCCGCTGGAAGTGTAGGTTGCGGCAATGTTCAACATGACGCCGGGGTGATGGGACTGGAGCCAGCGGCGTCCACAGGACATGGTGACGTTGATCGTGCCCATGAGCACAATTCCGATGACGGAATCAAAAGCGCGGGGCGAGAGGTCTTCGGTGCGTGCCAGGAAATTTCCCGCGGCATTGTTCACGACCACGTCGAGCGCACCTTCCTGCCAGATGGATTCAATCATTGAATCCACAGTTTCCAGGTTGCGCACGTCGCACGGGCGGGAATGGATGTCAGGTCTCACGTCGCGGCGTAATTCCGCCTCGGTGTCGGCCAGTACCTGTTCGCGGCGTCCGCAAATGTAAACGGTAGCGCCGAGTTCGAGAAAGCGGCGCGCCATGCCCTTGCCCAGTCCGGTGCCGCCGCCGGTAATGAGGATGCGTTTGTCGTGAAGCAGATCAGGTTGGAACATGGTCGGGTCTCCGAGACAAGGTCCAGGGCGAGCCTGTGATTGTAGTGCATGAATGCGGCGGCGATCCGGGTAAAGAGGCGGCTGTGAATTCGCCCGGGGATGATTGAGGCAAGTGCAGGCTGTGCATCGGAACCCACGAACACGAGAGATCAGAAGCCCGCGCAGGCAAAAAGCGGCTCAGCATGGGGTACGCCCCGGGCCAGAATCCGGCTAATGCCTTATGAAAAGAGCAAACAGATCTTGTGAGATGTGCGCGATCATTCCGGGGCGAACGCTTTTGCGGAAAAATGCGGCGATGCCCATGATGGCGCCACTCAGGCTGATCAAAATTACAAATCGAACTCCCTGATACGCATGGCTTGCGCCAAATGCGATGGCGGACAGCGCTATTCCAACTGGAGCGCTGCCAGTAAACGCTATGAATTGATGCTGAAGATAACCCCGATACACCGCTTCTTCACAAATCCCAGCGCTGATCGCCACGAACAGCCATAACAATCTTTCCGGTGTCGATTGGGGCAGCAGGTATTGGACTGCGGGATTTGCGGAGCCATGCGAAGTATGCGGCCCAAGTAGCGAGGGGACGGCGATTGAGAGCATCAAGAGCACAATGGCTATGGCTAAATCCTGAAGAAACTTTTGCCGGGAACGCCAGCGCTCTCCGAGGACAGCGGCCACAGCGGAACCGTGGATGACGACACCGACAAGAACGATTGCGAGAATAAGCCACTCTATAAGGATGGTTCGACCATACAAGCCGAGGCGATTTACCGTCTGCGCATGGCGCATTGCGTCGGCATGAATTTTGCCGAAGTACGCGTTCGCACACTCTATGAAAATAACTAATGCAGTATGGAGAGGGTTGGCGATCGCGCGGTACGTCTCCCGCTGAGATTGAAAAATCCAAGTTTTTTTCATGAAAGTTCTGAGAATCAATTGACGCACATGGCTCTGTCCGTAACGAGCGTCCATTAAGATACGGGGCTGATCACAGTGAAGTTCCTGGGGAATGAAGCAGTAAAAAACGCACAACAGCCAAAAGCGGACCAGCACGCGGCTCTCCGCTAAGCGGAAGGCCTGCTGACGGGCCGCTCTAACACTGCTTATCCGCAGCGCGGCTATCGCGGCAAACCTAGATTTTTGCAAGCGGCGCGGGGAAGTAGGGCAGGGACTGGCCGTCGACAACGGCGCGGGGGTTGGCATCGACAAGAGCGTGGGCGACGTCTTCGCCGCAGACTTCGGCGGCGGCCTCGCGGGCAGAAGAAAGTCCGGGGCGGCGGCGGACGAGATCATGCGCGTCGCTAGCGATGATGTGAACGGCATTTCGTTTGAGCAGCCACTGCGCGGCGTGCCAGGCGCGCTCTCCCCATCCGCCGGTTAGCGCGGACCCGGTCACCTGCACTGCACATCCGAGATCGATCCATTGCAAAACACGTAGCGGATTCTGTTGCAGGATGGGGTTGCGCTCGGGATGGGTGATGATGGGATGCACGCCTTTAGTTCGCAACTGGGTGAAACATTCGTCCACTTGAACGGGGATGCTGTAGTTATTCAACTCGACCAGCAGATACCGCCCGCCCTCGATGGTATAGCGCTGAGGAAGAGCCATGACGGCAAGAAAATTGTCGTAAGAGAAATGCAAATCACATCCCAGGGTGAGGCGCGGAACTGGCCCGACAGATTTCCGCAGATGGACCAGTAATCCGTCGAGGTAGTCGCGGTCGTAGTGATAGCGCTCATTGGCGTGGGGTGTAGCGACAATATGCTCGATTCCGTCGGCGGCCGCGAGGCGGCACATCTCGGTGGAATCTTCAAAAGATCTGGGGCCATCGTCAACTTCAGCCAGGATATGGCAATGAATGTCGATCATTATTATGTATGCGATTGTAATCGGGATGCAAGGGTTGGCTACGGACTAGCGGCGTGAGGCGGGCCGGAATGTTTCAGTCAAGGCGATGTTCGCTGGGGAGCTCGCGCTCGCTCAGGCACCGTACCGGTTTGCCATGAAGTCGCGCATGGAGGCGTAGGCCCTGGTAAGCGTGGCCTCGTCCGGCAGAAAAACGATGCGGAAATGCTGGGTGCCGGGCTTCTGTCCGAAGCCAGAGCCGTGCACCACTAGAACATACTTTTGAAGCAGCAGTTCCTTGACGAAAACATCGTCGCCTTCGGGGATTTCGATGCGGGGAAAAGCGTAGAACGCGCCGCGCGGGGGCACACAACTCATGTGCGGGGTGGAGTTGCATGATTTCACCGTCAGATCGCGGCGGGCGGCAAGCTTGCGACGGACTTCGATCAGATGGTCCTGCGGGCCTTCGAGCGCAGCTTTAATGGCGTACTGTTCGGGATGGTTGGCACACAAGCGCGCGCGCAACAACCGCTGAACTCCGTCGATGTAGGGCTTGACCACGGCCGCGTCTCCGCTGACCACGCCCCATCCGATACGCCAGCCGGGCACGAGGTAATTCTTTGACATGCCGCCGAGGGTGACCACGGGGACGTCGGGGGCGATGGCGGCGATTGAAACGTGCTGATCGCGCTCATCGAGAATCAGCTTGTCGTAAATTTCATCCGCAAAAATTATGAGATTGTGCTCGCGGGCAATGTCGGCGATCTGCTCCAGCATGGAACGCGAGCAGACGGAGCCGGTCGGATTATTAGGATTGATCAGCACAATACCGCGAGTGCGGGGGGTGATGCGGCGGCGCATGTTGTCCAGTTCAGGCTGCCAGCCGTCTTCTTCATTGAGAAAATACAGATTCGGTTTGATGCCGAGCTTGGAAAGCACTGCCGAATACAGCGGATAATCAGGGCAGGGAGTGAGCAGGTCATCGCCGGGATTGAGCAGAGCGGTCAGGCATGCGTCCACCGCCTCGCTGGCGCCGGAGGTGACGAACACATCTTGAATGTTGGTGATGCCCTTGCGCGCCGCCTCGCCGCGAATGGCTTCGAGCGCCTCCGGAATGCCGGGGGATGGCGCGTATCCATTCTTGCCATCGCGCATGGCTTTGTAGACGGCTTCGATTATGTGCGCGGGAGTTTCAAAGTCGAAACTGAGGGGATCGCCGAGATTAAGCGGAAGCACTTTGTGGCCTTGGCGGGTAACGGCCTCGGCGACGGAGTTCAGGTCGCGGATCGCGTAGCGGACGTTGTCCAGTCGCGACGCAGCGGCGATTTCACGAGCTTGGGTGACCGGCATAGGCTTCAGCCTTAAGGCTATTCTCCGCGATCAATCTGCGCTTTTTGCAGGCGATCGGAATAATCAACGTAGATTGCCTTCCATTCAGTATAGAAATCAATTGCTCCCAGGCCGCCCTCGCGGTGTCCATTGCCGGTGGCCTTGACGCCGCCAAAGGGAAGATGGACCTCGGCGCCGATTGTGGGCGCGTTAATGTAAGTGATGCCGGCGTAGAGATCGCGCATGGCGGCAAAGGCCTTGTTTACGTCCTTGGTGTAAAGTGAGGAAGAGAGGCCGTACTCGATGCCATTGGCGATCTCGATTGCGTTCTCGAGATTTTCGCAGGGGATAATTGAAACTACGGGACCAAAGATTTCTTCCTGCGCGATGCGCATGCGGGGATCGACGTCGGTAAAAACTGTCGGCTGCATAAAATAGCCGTGGCGGTATTCGCCATCGTCGAGGCGATTGCCGCCGCAGACAATTTTGGCGCCTTCGGAACGGCCGATCTCAACGTAATTAAGGTCGCTGGTAAGCTGGCGCTCATTGATGGCCGGGCCCATCTCAGTACTCTCGTCGAGTCCGTTGCCGACCATCAGAGATTGGGCGCGCTCAACGTAGGATTCTACAAACTCGCTGTAAACCCCCTTCTGCACCAGGATCCTGCTGGTTGCGGTGCAACGCTGGCCGGTGGTGCCGAAGCCGCCCCAAAGCGCGCCTTCGACCGCCAGGTCGAGGTTGGCATCGTCGAGCACGATCATGGGATTTTTTCCGCCGAGCTCGAGCGAGCAGTGCTTGAAACTTTTCGCCGCAGTCATGCCAACATTCCGGCCAACCGCGCTGGAGCCGGTAAACGAAATTGCGCTTACGTCGGAATGCTCGACCAGAGGGGCGCCGGCGTCAGGCCCAAAGCCTGCGACTACGTTAATAACGCCTTTGGGAAGGCCGGCATCGGCCAGGGTGCGGACCAGGTTGAAGGTGGAGAGCGGAGTATCCTGCGCGGGCTTGATGACGCAAGTGTTGCCGCAAACGATGGCGGGCAGCAGCTTCCACGAGGGGATGGCCATGGGAAAATTCCACGGAGCGATCATTCCGCAGACGCCGATGGGCTGGCGGACCGCCATGGCAAATTTATTGGGCAGCTCAGACGGCGTGGTGGGGCCGAAAAGCCTGCGTCCTTCGCCGGCCATATAGTAGGCACAGTCGATTGCTTCCTGCACGTCGCCGCGTGTTTCCTTGAGGATTTTCCCCATCTCGCGCGTCATTTCGCGCGCGTAATCTTCTTTGCGCTCGATCAGCATTTCGGCGGCGCGAAACACGAGTTCTGCGCGGCGCGGGGCAGGCATCAGACGCCATTTTTTGAAGGCCTGTTTGGCGGCCTCGACGGCGGCGTTTACATCCGCAGCGTTCGATTTCTGGAAGATGCCGACAACGTCACGGGTATCGGCGGGGTTCCGGTTCTCGAAGGTCTCGCCGGAGGAGGATTCGACCCACTCGCCATCAATGAAATTTTTGTACACCCTGGTCTTGGTCTTGCTGCCAAGCATGGGGGCGCTTATCAGGGTATCGGTCGCCATGAAGCCTCCTCAGCGCGCCGGAGCGTGCTGGATAAAAGTCCGAATGTCTATGCTACAGGCGGAAGGCGGGCGGGGACAAGGGCGGGGATGGCGAGAGCCAGGTTGCGCGGCGGCGCTTGTTCGTGGCGCGAACGCACGTCGCTTAGGATGGTAGCCGGGGAATGCAAGTAGCCGGAAGCCTTGACTAGCGG
>JAFAWN010000103.1 GCA_019241735.1 Terriglobales bacterium | reverse complement strand
GGGGTGTAAATTGTAGCAGACCGCAACCGGCTTCGTTTCCGGAGATGCCACTTCGTTTCCGAAAAGATGTTCTTGCCGCGTTCACCGCTTGCTAAGGTTCAGCAGTCGTGTTCGCATGGCGGTGTGGAGCTCGAAGCTCGAGTTGCTTCTCACTGCTGCAAGTGTTCACTTTGGTCGCCGGGTTATGAGGGTTGAGCCTGGTGACATTGTTGGCGATGGAGCTGTGGGAAGCTGCCTTACAATGTTGCAGTGGCCGTTCTTCGCAACCTGGGCGTCACTCTGGAAATGATAAAGTGGGAGCACTCGGTGTTTGCGCTCCCGTTTGCATTGTGTGGCGCGATGCTTGCC
The DNA here is from genome assembly GCA_019241735.1 of Terriglobales bacterium. Taxonomy (GTDB): domain Bacteria; phylum Acidobacteriota; class Terriglobia; order Terriglobales; family Acidobacteriaceae; genus JAFAWN01. Next base: position 2,020 of record JAFAWN010000103.1, on the reverse strand, counting down.
GCCGGGGGCTGGCCTTCGCCGCACCACCTACTTTGGATTGTCGCGGCCATGATCTCAGCGCGTTCTGCGGCAATGGCATTTAACCGCCTCGCGGATATATCCTGGGACGCTGCCAACCCCCGTACCCGCAGCCGGGCGCTTCCTTCTGGAACGCTTTCCGCTGGCTTTGTGAAGGTTTTCATCGTGGTTTCCAGTCTGACGTTTATCGTGGCGGCGTCACAGCTGAACCATCTTGCCTTGTTGCTTTCGCCGGTGGCGCTGGCAATATTGTTTTTTTATTCCTACACCAAGCGTTTCACCCGCTGGTCGCATCTGGCGCTGGGACTGGCGCTGGGGATTGCTCCCGCGGCAGCGTGGATCGCGGTGCGAGGTGCACTGGATCCGCGCATCCTGCTGCTAACCGGGGCAGTCACGTTCTGGGTGGGCGGCTTCGATGTTTTGTATAGCTGCCAGGACTACGACTACGACTGCGAGGCCGGACTGCATTCCATCCCGCGATTCTGGGGAATAGAAAGATCTCTCTGGATAGCGCGGCTCTTCCACACCTTGATGCTGATCCTGTTGGTTGCCTTGATAAGAGCGTTCGGGTTGGGAAAACTCGCAGATCTAGGAGTAATAGCTGTGGCGCTACTACTTGGCTGGGAACATTCGCTGGTTAATTCGCGGGACCTGAGCAAACTGAATGCAGCCTTTTTTACGATGAATGGGGTGATTTCAATAATATTTGCCTGTTTCGTAGCGGCGGATTTGCTGGTCAGGAGCTAGGACGCTTGCGCTCATTTGCGGCGCAGGACAATCAGTTGAACATCCATCGAGGAAGTGAAATTCAGTCTCTGGTATAAGCTGATGGCGCGCGCGTTCGTAGCCCTCACGTGAAGAAATGCGGTCTCACCGCGCTCAATAATTTGCCGGATGATGATTGACATCAAGGTTGCGGCATAACCGTGACCGAGATGGGCGGGATGGGTGCAGACCGCGCTGACTTCGGTGAAACCGGGAAGCCGCAGGCGTTCGCCAGCCAATGATGCGAGCGTTCCATCGCGACGAATTCCCAAATATTTGCCCAACTGCCGGGTACGGGCGGCGAAAGGACCCGGCCGGGTGAGTTTGGCGAGCGCCACCATTTCCGGAACGTCCTGTTCGCTAAGTTCGAGAACGCCGTCCGCTGTGGCTGCGGGGGCCATCTCGCCGGAGTGAACCATTCGAAGCAACGGCGCGGATTCTATCAGCGCGAGACTCGGGGCGGGGTCGGCAATCGGCGCCTCTGCGAAAGTATCGAAGAACAATGCCGTAGTTTCGCCGGGCTTCATCAGGGAGGCCAGCGAGGAATAATTTTGCGAGCTCGGGGCGCTCATGCCGGCGAGCAAAGTGACTTCCGGCGGAAACCTCCGGGCTTCTCCGTCGACTTCTGCCAGCTCCGCCTGCCTAGTAGTCAAAGCCTGCCAGATCACGTTGTGGAGAGGATGCATGGGGACATCAGATTAGAATCTGCGAGAGGCGGAACGGACTCATTCTTTAAGATCGACGTGCTGAACTGCACCTATGGGTCTCCCCAGGAAACGAGCGCCAAGCGCTTGAAATTTTTCTTCGGAGTCGGTAGCGAAAAATCTCAGATCAGCAGCGTCATATCGCCCATCCGAAGCTGCTTTGGATCCAACTTTGTCCCGCACTACCTCTGCCGTAGCCTCGGCTGAATCAATGATGGCAAGATGTTGCGGCGCGATGCGGCCGAGTAGCGGTTTGATCAGGGGATAATGTGTGCATCCGAGAACAAGGACATCAGCTTGCGGGCCGCTCTCAAAAGCTTCACCGAGATAAATACCAGCTACGGATTCGGTCACCGAATGGTCGATCCATCCCTCTTCAATCAGAGGGACCAGAAGCGGACATGCTTTTTCGATGCACTGCATTCCGAGTTCTGCAAGCGCCCGGTGATAGGCATGGCTGTTGACGGTAGCCGCGGTGCCGATAACTACAGCCTGGCGGAGCTTGCTGGCGTTGGAGGCGTTTCTGGCTCCAG
>JAFAWN010000036.1 GCA_019241735.1 Terriglobales bacterium | reverse complement strand
CCGGCCGCCAGCTGATAAAGGACCTCTATTCCCCAGAAGCTCATTTCAACAAGATCATGTGGCTGTATCAACACATGGCGCGCCCATCGGCGCGTTGTGAGCTTATGGCTGGTAAGCCTCGCTTACGTCTCGCCTTTATCGGCGGCCGCGGGCTGATTTCAAAATACAGCGGCATTGAAACTTACTATGAACAGGTCGGCCAGCGCCTCGCAGCCCGCGGGCACCACGTAACAATTTATTGCAGAAGTTATTTCACGCCTCGTCTGAAAAGTTACAACGGCATGCGAATCGTGCGCCTGCCGACGATCCGCTGCCGCCCTCTGGAAACTCTTTTGCATTCGCTGCTGAGTACCGTGCACGCAATGTGCACCCGTTGCGACGTCGTCCATTATCAGGCCCTGGGTCCGGCGCTATTTTCGTTTCTGCCGCGCATTGCGGGAAAGAAGACCGTGGTAACCGTGCAGGGGCTCGATTGGCAGCGCAAGAAATGGGGCCGCATTGCCTCCGCTGTTCTCCGCCTGGGAGAGGTTGCGGCGATCCGCTTTCCGAACGCCACCATCGTAGTTTCACGGACCTTGAAGCAGCACTTTGGCTCCCGGCATCGTCGCGAAACGGCCTATGTTCCGAACGGCGCACCCATTCGAAGCCGTGTCCACCCTTCCAAGATTGGCCAATTAGGGCTCGATCCCGGCAATTACATTCTCTATCTCGACCGTTTCTCGGCGGAAAAGAACTGCCATCTCTTAGTTGACGCCTACGAGAGGATTCAAACCTCCGCGAAACTGGTCCTGGCCGGGGGCTCCAGCCATTCGGACTCTTATGCAACCCGGTTGCGGCAGTATGCCAGCAACCAAATTCATATCCTCGATTGGGTCTCTGGAGAAATGCTGGACGATCTGCTCACCAATGCCATGTTGCTGGTCTTGCCGTCCGACATCGAAGGCCTGTCATTAGTTCTGCTCGAAGCCATGGGGGCAGGAGTATGCGTGCTGGCAAGCGACATTCCGGAAAATCGCGAACTGGTCGAGCAGGTGGGATTTGTCTTCAAACATGGAGACGTTCATGACCTCGAGAGAATGCTTCGTTCTCTCATCCATGACCCAGCCGCCCGCCTCGCCTCGTCGGGCCGCGGACGGGAAATGGTGAGGCAGCATTATTCATGGGACGCAATCACCTCCGCCGTAGAGGAGGTCCATCACGCCGTGCGCACCGGAAGTAAGGTGGAAAAAATCATTCCCGCAGTTGCCGCCTTGCACGTGGAGTCTGCCTCCCAGAAGGCTACCGGAACATAACCCGCACCCTTCATTAACGGCTAGGAAGGCGAAACGCGCGCTGAGATTACCGTTATCTTGAGCGAATCGAAAGGCGGGCGTTTGCTTAAGTCGAAAGCCTGCGTTTGTTTAAAGAGCATGCACGCATCCTCGCTCGCTGAAGAACTACCCTTTACGCCACCAATTTCTGTCTTCTCAGCATGCTGAAGAATTCCATCACCAGATCTTTGTCCCACAATCCTTTGTGCGCCTCTTCCCGCATGGTCGCCGCGGCTTGCGAATGCGTGAATGCCGGCTTATAAGCGCGTGCGGTTCGTAGCGCGTCGTATACGTCAACCACTTGCAACACTCTCGGAAGCAACGGAATCTCGCCCTTACGCAAACCGTCAGGATAGCCGCTGCCATCGGAATGCTCATGATGCGATCGGATGATCGGCAGCACCAGCCGCAGGGATTTAAGCGGCCGGCAAATACTCTCCCCGGTCGCGGGATGCCGCTTCATGACCTCCCACTCCTCCGGGGTAAGATTTCCATGCTTATTTAAAATCTCATCCGGCACCGCCAGCTTTCCTAAATCGTGCAGATATCCGCCGCGTCGCAGTGCCACCACCGAATCTTCATCCAGATTCAGATGACGGCCCAGGTTGCTGGCATTTTGCGCCAGCCGTTCGCAATGCCCTTCGGTGTAAGGATCACGACTCTCAACGCTCAGCGCGAGCGTACACAGCACGGCTTCGGCGGTCTCCAGTTCGTCGGTAAATTCCTTCACTTTGAGCAGCTTCACCCGCGCGAACAGCTCCTCCGCAAACGTCGGCTTGTTGAGGAAGTCGTCGGCGCCCGCTTCAATGCCGCGCACCCGGTCATCGCGATTGCTGAGCCCGGTAATTAAGACAAACGGAATCAACCGGGTTGACGGGTCTTCTTTGAGCTCGCGACATAGTTCATATCCAGACTTGCCCGGCATGATCACATCGGAGAGAACCAGATCCGGCGGCCGCCGTCGAATTTCAATCTCAGCCTGTTCCGCGCTCCCCACCGCGGTCACATCGTAACCCTGACCCGCAAGTAAATCCTGAAGGATCGCGGTCAACTCGCGGTTGTCATCGACCAGTAAAATTCGCGGGGTGTGCCGTTCAGCGATACGCAAATCCGCCAGCGCGGAAGATTGCCGATGCGCCATCGTCCTGAATTTTCTAGGGGAGTTCATCCCGTCAGCGTCTGATTTGTTTTTATTGTAGGACAATTGCTCGTAGTGAAGATTGCGCCTGCTGGTTCATTTGGCGTAGTCAGTGCGCGTCCCACATTGGGATCATCACGCCCCGGTGTGTGTCATCCGCCCTTGTAGCTTTCCGCATTCGCGCCCTAGCTTTGTCCTATGCGTCTTATATATCGAGCCTTGTTGATTTCGGCTTTACTGGCAGGCCCGGCATGGTGCGCCTCCAAACCTCACGTCATAACTTACGGGAAATGGACAAAAATAAAATGGCTCGTTGGGGCAGAGGAAAGCACCCCAATAGATCTCTCCGAGCGCCAGCTCTACGTTGATGGACGAATGAAGGAATTTGTAACCGGCCAGCCCCACGAAATCACCGACAGGTTATTTGTGGTGAGGCGAATAGTTCGGATCAACGACGCATTGCCGGAAGAAAAACCTGATGCCGGCCGCTGGCGCTGGCAACGCGCGGGGTGGCTGCTGGTGGACCGGGTCAGCGGCCACGTATCGCAAGTCAATCTTCCGCAATTCGACCCTTACTCTTCCGCGCAGAGCTGGTACCGCGATTACATCGCCTATTGTGGCGTCTCCGAGGACGGGAAAAAGGCTTACGCAGTAGTCGCTCAGCTTGGCCGCCGCAAGCCAGTGCTGAAAAAACTCATGGGCGATGCCAAAGGTCAGGACATGCCCGACAGCGGATGTCCCGCCCCGGTATGGCAGCGGCAGCCCCGCGCGGGTGATTTTCGCATCCTGGGAGGACCGCAAATTCACTTACTCGCTACGAAGCCATGCGGTGGATCTGGCCAACAACGACAAAGAAAATGATGAAGAAGAGGAAGCTGCCAAAGAATGATTTTGTTCCCGGGGAGATGATGCAGTTCCTCTTGCCGGATCAATCCGTTCAGGGTTTACGCAATCACAGCCCCGCACCCTTTTTTACTGCGGTAAATCCGGCGAAAAGCGCAATCGCACAAACCACAAAAATGCCCGTCCGCCACGGATTGCGGACCTCCGCGGGCGAAGTGAGATTTCTCGCGAGCGCTGCGCCGAGAAGCAAACCCATCAGCAGGCCGCCTATGTGCGCGGAATTGTCAATCCGTCCGCCCACCGCTCCGAAGAAAAGGTTATAGCCGGCGAAGGTTAGCAGGCTTTTCATTGTGCCGCGCATGGCTGTCTGGGGAATGGGAAGGCGGCCCAGATAAAGTGCGGTGATCAATGCGCCCGCAATTCCGAATATTGCGCCCGACGCCCCGGCGCCCACTACCATTGGGTGCCACCACAAACTCGCAAGGCTCCCCGCAAGGCCGCACGCCGTGTAAGTCAACAGGTATGTAGCGGGGTCAAAAATTCGCTCGGCCAGAGACCCCAGACTCCACAGGCACCACATGTTGAGAAGAATATGAATGATTCCAATGTGAAGATAATTCGATGCCAGCATCCGCCACGGTTGTCCCCCGAGCGAGAGCGGTCCCCAGTTGGCGCCCCAACGCACCAACTGCTCCGTGGTTGGCTCAAGCGGGGAGACTCCCGACAATGCCATCGCCAAAAAAACTGCTGCATTCAGGCCCACGAGCACGGTGGTAACTGGAGGATATTTACTGAACATGCGGGCTGCGGGCATGACCTGCGCAGCGGACGAACTTGCGACGTTAATCGCGGCTGCGCGGCAGTCAGGGCAGACACTGGCTTGCGATCCGAATGGCACGCGAAATTGCCTCCCGCAACTTATGCATTGAGACATTGTTGAGATAGTAGCACCCACAATCGGACTTCGATGACCGATCCGCAGAATCTGCCGACCGCCTACACGTATGATGTGCTGAACCGGCTCAGCACGCTGGCTTTTAACGGACAGACTCCCGCATTCAGCTTTGGATACGCCGCCCTAAGCCGGCGCACTTCCCTTAACCGCCCCAATGGAGTGAACACAACTTACGCGTATGACCCAATTTCGCGGCTGCTTTCGATACTGCACAAGTTGGGCACCACCACGCTGGATGGCGCAACTTACACATATGACAATGCCGGGAATCGAAAGGGGCGCACTGACAAGCGGCTAAATACCACACTGACCTACGGATACGACAATATCTACCAGCTACTTTCGGCCAAACAGGGCACTACGACCAAAGAGACCTACACGTACGATCTCGTGGGGAATGGCTGTCCTCATTGGGAGTGAGCCCCTATAGCTACAATGCGTCGAACGAGCTGACGGCGCTGCCGAGCGGCAACTACATCTACGACAACAACGGCAATACGAAAACCAAACCTGACGGATCCCAATATACTTGGGACTATGAGAACCGGCTGACGCAGGTAGTCCTGCCCGGCACCGGCGGCACGGTAAACTTCAAGTACGATCCGTTTGGGAGAAGGATTCAAAAAGCCTTTACGCAGGGATCAACGACCACGACGACGAGTTACCTCTATGATGGAGACAACTCCATGGAGGAAATGGACGTCGCCGGGAACGTGCTGGCTAAGTACACTCAAACTCAAAGGATCGATGAACCGCTCAGTATGCTGCGCTCGTCCGCGACCAGCTACTACGAATCCGACGGTCTGTGGTCCATCACGTCTCTAAGCAACGGTACCGGCGCAGTTGCAAATACTTACACGTACGACTCCTTCGGCAACGTCACGAACTTCACTGGCACGCTCACCAATCCTTTCCGGTTCACCGACCGCGAATTTGACCTTGAAACCAACCTCCAATTTTCGAGACACCGCTACTACGACCCGAGCATTGGCAGGTTCCTAGGCGAAGATCTGATCAGATTTGAGGAGAAGAACCCAAATCTCTATTGGTATGTAGCAAACAGACCAATCAATTTAGTTGATCCCCTTGGACTGTTCCCGGGCGGTGGTGTTCCGATTCTTCCGCCCTTGGTCGGGTGCAACGGGATTATTGAAGGCGCTGCCGCAATGTGGAACAACTGCGAGAGAATGAAGCAGAGGAACTGGCAAGGCGATGATCTCTATTACCATTGCATGGGGAATTGTCAGGCCACTAACAAGCCGTGCGGTGGTTCCACTGCCGCCGCGGTGCAAGACAATCAACATCAACTTCTGAGGTGATGGATGAAAGTTTTCTCGGCTCTGATTTTTGGCACCCTTTTTTTAGGCTCCGTGCTGGTGCAGGATAAAGCAATGAATCGCCTCGAACTCAAAATCGTAGAAGTTTTACCTTCAGGGCGCATTACAATAACCGTCAGCAATGGCTCCGAGGGAGCCATCAAGCT
>JAFAWN010000318.1 GCA_019241735.1 Terriglobales bacterium | reverse complement strand
GGGCTGATGAAATACCGCGGCAATATCCGGTTCGGTGAGGAGCCGGAAGACACCATGCCCAATGGCTGGAAATTCGGACGGGTTTCATCGGTCGCCACCGACTCAGCCGGGAATGTCTATGTATTCCAGCGGGGCAAAAAAGCCGATCCCCTCATCGTCTTCGATTCCGCCGGTAAGTATCTGCGCTCGTGGGGCCGCGGCATGTTCGGTAATCCGCACGGTTTGCGCGTCGATCGGGAGGACAACGTCTGGGTAACTGACAATGGCGATCACCAGGTGATGAAATTTACCAATACGGGCAAGTTGCTTTTGACCCTGGGCATCAAAGGAAAACCTGGAACGGACGACAGGAGCTTTAACCGGCCCACAGATATTGCCTTTACCTCCAATGGCGATTTTTATGTTTCGGACGGTTACGGCAATTCCCGCGTGGTGAAGTTTTCACGGGATGGCAAGTACCTCTTAACGTGGGGCAAGCCCGGCAAAGGACCAGGCGAGTTTCAGGTTCCGCATTCAGTGGCGGTGGATTCAAAGGGCATCGTTTATGTGAGTGATCGCGAAAACAATCGCATTCAGATCTTCGATTCCAAGGGAAACTTTCTGCGGCAGTGGACGCACCTGGGGGCGACCCAGAACATTTTCGTCACGCCGCAGGACGACATGTGGATCATTACCCACCGCAACAATATTGAAAACCTGACCTATGACACGCTGGCCGGACGCATCATGCACATTGACCTCGCAACCGGGATGATTTTAGGCGCTATGGAAAGCCCAGGGCACTGGATTACAGTTGCACGGAATGGAGATATTTTCATCGGAAGTTTAACCGGCAATGTATTTCGATGGTACCCAGGCTGGCTCGATCACGGACTAGGCGCGACCGAAGGCTTACGCCCGACGAACTGACCGGATTGGGCTATACATCCGGCATCGAAGTGGATCTGGGGTATACTTCCGTCAGTCGATTAAGATCATGCCGGATTCCACCACGCCAGCCGCTGAAGCCCAACGACCGCACCATCGCCATGAACCCGCGCAACGCAGAAACAAGATTGGCATTGTCGGCGCCGGCCGAGTCGGGACTACGGTTGCTTACGCCGCTTTGATACGCGGAGTGGCGAAGCAAATTAGCCTCTATGACCCTACACGCTCCAAGGTAGACGCCGAAGTGCTCGATCTAAATCACGGGCTCATGTTTGTGCCCATGGCTGGAGTTGAGGGTTCCGATGATATGCAGGTGCTGGCTGAATCTGACGTGATTGTGTTCGCCGCCGGGGCCAGCCATCCCCTGGGCCAGACCCGTATGGACCTGGCTGCTGCCAATGCCGCGATCTGTCGCGATCTCCTCCCCAAAGTCCAGAGTGTCGCGCCCCATGCGCTGACCCTGATGGTGACAAACCCGGTCGATGTGCTGACGGAGGTTGCAATCAAAATTACCGGTCATGAGCGCGCCTGTGTCTTCGGTTCCGGCACCGTGCTCGACAGTTCAAGATTTCGCTTCCTACTGGCCCGGCATTTCGGCGTTTCTGTGCAGAGTGTTCATGCCTATATCGCGGGCGAGCATGGCGATTCGGAAATTCCACTCTGGTCCAGCGCCAATATAGGGAACGTCCTGCTCAACCAGTGGCACGTCAATGGGTATGGCCACCCGTTGACGGAAGAGAAGAAACAGGAGATTTTCAATACCGTGAAGAACGCCGGTTATCAGGTTCTGGCCGGTAAAGGAGCAACCAATTACGCGATCGGGTTGGCCGTGGTGAGTATTCTTGAAGCCATATTTCACGACGAAGGCCGAGTCCTGCCGGTCAGTTCAAGAATCGAGGATTATCAAGGCATTTCCGGCGTTTGCCTCTCCGTGCCGGCCATCGTCGATCGCTGCGGCGTGGAAAGTGTGATCCCGTTACCGATGACTGAAATGGAACAAGCCGGTCTTAAAGCAAGCGCAGAGCGCATTCGCAGTGTGTTGAATTCACTTGGATACTGAGGGTGTTCCTTTCAGTGCCTTTGCCGCAAACCCTGCGCTTCGTCACTGGACAGTTTGCTTCGAAGCAGGTCCTCCATGTCTTCCATTTTGTTATCCAGCAGGTTCAGCTTGCGAGCTAGGCCTTGAATTTCGGCCTCGGCACGCCGGTTCACGTCGTAGTCCATCTCGCTGCGGAGCCGGTCCTTCGTATCCTGGCGGTTCTGACTCATCATAATGATAGGCGCCTGAAGGGCGGCCAGCATGGAGAGAAACAGGTTCAGAAGAATAAACGGATAGACATCCCAAGCCGACTTGCCTAAAAGAATATTGACACCGGTATACAAGACGAGAATCACAATAAAAGAAATAATGAATGCCCAGGAGCCGCCAAAACGGGCCACCGAGTCGGCAATGCGTTCTCCCAGGGTGGCTTCCTCTTCGATTACCTCGTTCGGACTGCGCTGGGCACGAAGGCGGACCAGTTGATGCGCACCATGAAAATGCCGTCCGAGAACCGCAAGCAGATCCAGTCCGGCGAGCGGTTTCCTCTGCAGGAGAACCGCAATATCATTGCGGTCTATTTCCAGGCAGACGGTCTCCTCCAGGGCAATCGCGCTGGTTTGGTGCGGCGTTTGATCGAGCATGGAAGCAAAACCGAAGAACTCGCCCGCAGCCGGTTGATCCACTGTGACTTCCTGCTGGTCCTCATCGACCGTGGACACCTGAACCACGCCGGAGACCACGACATAAGCCCGTGCTCCGGGATCGCCTATTTTATAGATTCGTTGCCGGGGGGCGAAGGTCTTCACCTCCACCTGCCCTGCCAACACCGCCGTTTCTTCTTCGTCCAGCAGAGAGAAGAGTGGAACTTTTTTGAGCATTTCCGGTTTACAAGCCATAGGTCTCCCCCGTCCGGTCAGTGTAGCGTAAGGGAACCAACCTGCGGAGCTGTCTTGGGAACCGTATAGTATTCGTAGACAATTTTCCACGTAAACTGCGCGCCGGGTTCAATCGACAGGGAGACAAACGGCTCCATGGCGATCACGGTCCGGATGGACCACAACGATTCGCGCCACAGCGGGCGATCCGTCCCCCAGCTCAAACCCGCTCCCAAACGGCTGTTCTCGATGCGAATCTGGTTGTCCTTCGGATCATGGTTGAATCCCTCTAATCCCATCGCCACGGTATCGCGGCCTTCCAGAGTTTTGAGATACACGATCTGGCGGCCACGGACCTCGGCCAACTCACTCCTGAATGGCTGTGAAGTTTGGATGGCAAAAGGAACCGAGATCGTCACGCCGGGTCCAGGCCCCTGGTGGTCCAAAACCAGAAAATTGTGATTGTAGACGCTGGTTTGAATCGCTCGCTTCCCTACATTCTTCAGGCTGTGCGTGAGGACCATTTCGGTTTTACCCTCCGTCAATCGCACATTCTTTTGGTAGATGTAGGCGTATCCCGATCCGGCATCCGGGAGGTGCTGCGTCAGTTCCAACTCGTCACGGCCTTTCCGAACGGTCCAGCGGCCTCCCTCGGCGATTTCATAAAGATGGTAGTTGTCGTACTTGTCATCCCCTGCCTTTCGGAGAGCGCCG
>JAFAWN010000177.1 GCA_019241735.1 Terriglobales bacterium | reverse complement strand
ATAGAACGGGGTTAGTGTCAGAACATGCATCCGGGAATTCGTTCGATTTCCGGATAATCATAATCGCCGCGCACAGATAATTCGTTGCTGGTCGCGCTACGCGACTGAGTCGAGGTCAAGATTTTTCCGCAATCTCGAGATATGCGTTCTCCCACTGGCGGCTGATCCCGCCCCAGTCGAAGCCCAGGCTGTGTTCGCGGGCGGCGGCGCCCATCTTCTGACGCAATTCGCGGCTGGCAATCAGCCGCCCCAGAGCACGTAACATTTCTTCATCGCTACGGACCTGGAATCCGGTGACCCCATCCACCACCGATGGTGTTTGGTAATCTCTGAACACGACGCACGGCAGACCGCACGCGGCGGCTTCAAGCGTAACTTTCGGAATTCCTTCAATCCGGGATGGCAGTAGAAAAATGTCGCTGGCGCGCATTATTTCGACCAGCTCCAACTGGGTCTTTGGACCGAGGAGAGTGACATTCTTCAGGTTCATATCGACGATCTTCTGACGTAGAACCCGCTCAAAGCCTCCCCGGCCATCCCCTACCAGTTGAAACTTTGTTTCTGGAAACTGCAACGCGGCTTCGAGTACGGACTGCGGCCGCTTACGGTCCACCAGCGTACCCGCGAACAGCACGATCGGTGGGCCAGTGGTTCGTTCGCGGGGGGGATTGAACAGGCTGGTATTCACGCCCACGGGAAGAATGTAATCAACCGGCCTGCGGGTCTGGCGGCGAACGTCTTCAGCTACGAATTCCGTGATTGCGCTGTAGGAATCGCAGTTGGGGAAGACCCCTTTCTGCAGGAATGAAAGCAGCCGCGGTGGTTTGGAAACATGAACCAACGGAGCTTCGGCGTGAAACACGGCTTTCGCCCGCCTCATCACTCGAGGAAGATGCAAATAAAGGTACGCGGCGGGGCTGTAATCGACGTAAGCAAGGATGTCGTAACTGGAAAGCATCTCGCGCAGGATTCGGAGAGTCTTTCCCTTGCGGGGTAATCGCAACAGCCCGATGTTCTCGACGTTGCGCAAGCGGGGGTCGGATTCCCGTTCATACCAGAACGTAACCTCGAATCGCCGAGGATCAAGCCGCAGCGCAATCTCGCGGGCGTTCAGGCTTTGCGCGTTGTTGTTATCGGAATCTACCGGCGGCAGGAATAGGATCCGAATTCTCTTCATGGGGTCTTAATAAATCTTCGGTGGGCTTGGAGAGCCACTGCCCGTCGGACAGGAGATTCCGCTCACGACGCGGTGCTTGCCACCGAAGAGCTCAATCCGGCGGAATCCAATTGTTGAAATTCCCGAAGGCAGGCCCGCAAACGGGTATCGCTTTCGTCGTTGGTTTTAATTTGCTGCAAGTGACTGCGAACCGCGTGCAAAAGCCGGGCACGTTCGCTACTTAAAACTTCTGGCCGCAAAGGCGCACTTTCTTCAGGATCATTGCTGAGATCGTAAAAGTAATCCTTTTGCTCGCGAAAATTGACGACCAGCTTGTAGGACCTATCCCGGGCGGCAATTAAGCGGGAACGCATACGTTCTTCCCGCCGGAAGGGATTGTTACAGGCCTCTACACACTCAGTTATGACGGGTTCATCTGGAAGATTTCCAGCTTTCACCTGCTTCCAGCAACTGTGACCCCGAAAATTCCGTGGCGTTTCAACCCCGACGGACTCCAGGATGGTGGGAGCAAGATCTATCAGGCTGAAGGGTCCATCCAGTACTTTGGACGTTAAAAATTCAGGGGACCGCAGCAGCAGCGGCACATGGATAAGCTGTTCCGGCAGTCCCATCGGGGAATGGTAGCGAGCCCCATGCTCCAGAAATTGCTCACCGTGATCAGCGGTTACAAGCATGAGAGTTTCATCCCACCGTTGTAATTCTTGCAGGGAATGCACTAACCGGGAAATCTGCTGGTCCACCCAGTAAATGCTGGCGTCGTACAAAGACAAAACTTCTCGCAGATACCGCCGAACCCGTGCCGGCCCCACGTCGCGGTTCCACATGGAATTAAGAAATCGAGCCCGCGGTGCGCTGATTTCTCCCGCACCTGTGGCGGCCAGCGCGGCCTCCGGGGGGTAATAAGGATGGTGCGGATCCATCAAATGCAGCCAGAGAAAAAACGGTTCCTCAGGGAGCGCTCGCAGCCAGGCAGTGGCCTCATCGACTATAACGTCGGCAGCCGGATAACATCGCAATTGATCCATCGTGCGAGTTTCGCGGGCATTGTGCCACTGGCAGTACCAGAAATGCAGTTCGCCGTAAGCTGCGGAGGTGAGCCGGGTTTGCTGCGAACTTTGCTCGACAAAGCGGCGCAGACTTGAGACGCGGCCAGGCGCCTGCCGGGATTCGGGGCGCGCAGTCTTGCCGTCAGCAGGATTTAGAAAATCCTGGAAAGTCTGAAATCCCTGAGCGTATCCAAAGTGGGGACTCAGGTAGGGGTTCGCGGCCAGAAACGCGCCGGTTGTGTATCCCGCGCCTTGCAACGCCGTTGCAAGTGTCGGCTCTTCTGGGGCGATTCCGATGATGTCCCGGCCCAACGCGGTCGGATAACGTGACGCATGAATCGCGGGAAACGAATAATACGTTGGAGTGCCCGCTGCAATTGCAGAGCGGAATACGTAAGCCTGTTGCGCGATCGAATTCAGGAAGGGAGTTGTCGGGCGTCCGTAGCCCGGGAAGCCGACGTGGTCCGCCCGCAAACAATCGACCGTAATCAGAAGCACTGACTGCGGCTTACCCATGAAGGTTATTGTCCCGGGATGGGTTAACCAAGGTTTGGGATTTAAAGAAGCGTGCAGGTGGAATCACTCAGATATACCCCAAGTCCTTCAATCTCTCCTCGATGATCTTCTGCTCGGCCTGGTCCATCTCAACTGAATCCGCGCGCAGCAGTTGCTGCAACACATAAGTGAGAAACTGTTCCAGATCGCCGAAGCGGGTTCCAAAACGGTCTTCTGCGGCCCGGCATATTCCCTCCGGCAAATAAAGCTGGCGCTGACCGTCCTCCGGCATCAAACACGGCCTCTCATCGTCATGCTGGCAATAGCCCGCGAATTCGCGCCCACAGG
>JAFAWN010000045.1 GCA_019241735.1 Terriglobales bacterium | reverse complement strand
TCGATTCCCAGGGTGTGATAGGTGGAGGCTGAATAGAAATCGACATTGGCGTTCAGCCGTTTCTCCGCTTTGAGGAAGCCCTCGATAGCATGCGACATCTCAAACCAGTTCGATTGTCCGCTGGAGCTGCCTAAGTCGCGGGACATTTGCCGCAAATGTGTTGCCCGGGGGTCCTCGGTGTGATACACGCGATGACCGAATCCGGGGACCTTCTTCTTTTGTGCCAGTATCTCCTTGACGTACGAGACAGGCTCTTTGCCGGACTTCACGATATCCTGCAGGATGTGAAAAACCGCCTCATTGGCGCCTCCGTGCAGCGGACCCTTTAACGCCCCGATAGCGGATGTAATGGCGGAGTGGATATCGGCGAGGGTGGCCGCGGTGACGCGCGCGGCAAACGTCGATGCATTTAATTCGTGGTCGGCGTGCAGTATCAAAGCAATATCAAGAGCACGCTCAGCTGTATCCGAGGGTTTTTGCCCAGTCAGCATCAGCAGAAAGTTTGCGGCGTGAGATAGCGACGGATCGGCGGCAACAATGTCTTTCCCCTTGCGAATGCGGTCGTAACCGGCAACGATTGCGGAAACGTGGGCAGTCAGCCGGACCGATTTGCGGAGGTTCGCCTCGTGATCATTTTTCTTTTGGTCTTCATCGTAGAACGAAAGCGCTGAAACTGCGGTACGCAACACATCCATGGGGGCCGCGTTCTTGGGCGCATTACGCACAAGGTCGAAAATGGCAGTGTTTGGTCGAGGCACTCTTGCAAGATCCTCGCGCAAGCGTTGCAGCTCGCTACGTGTAGGCAACTTGCCATACCACAAGAGGTAACAGGTTTCTTCGAAGGTAGAGTTGTCGGCAAGCTCGTGGATATCGATACCGCGATAAGCCAGTACACCCTGCTCCCCGTCGATGTAGCAGATGCGGGAAGTTGTGGCGACTACGCCTTCCAGTCCTTTGGGAGCTGTGGTCACGCTGGACATTTGGTACGCCGCTCCATTAGATCGAGTTCGGTTCAGGCCGCGCGAGGGGGGAACGTGTGCTGCCGCAACTACAGTTTATACGCCAAAACGCCGCAAGTTTCCATCTGGCGATGAAGTTTGCAATCGGTGGCACGAGCCGTCTTCCCCGGCGCTAGCCCGGAAATTCAGCATGCTGAGTTGGGTTTAATGGGATGTGACCGAAGTTTTTTCGCGGCCTGAACTGCCGTTCTTAAACGCCCTTGACTGCGAGTTACAATCAACTAATGAGATGGTGCAGTGGTGTTTTGGCGGTAGCGGTAATGGCGATAACCGCGTCGGCCGCAAGCGGAAATACCCAAAACACGGTGATTTTACCCTGCGGACAAGAACCAGCCGCCTCCGCGACCTGCACTCCGTCCAAGAAGGATTTGAAGGAAGCCAAGTCAGCCTTCAATAAAGGCCTGAAGCTCGGCAAAGCCGGCCACACGGACGAAGCATTTGACGAGTACGAAACGGCCTCCCGTTTATCCCCTAAAAACGTCGAGTATGTGACCGCCCGGGAACTGACGCGGCAGCAACTGGTCTTCAGCCATCTGGAACACGGCAATAAAGCGCTACTGGAGGGCCGGCAGATGGAGGCACTGGCTGATTTCCGCTTCGCCGTCCACCTTGACCCGCAGAACGATTTTGCCCAGCAACGGTTGCGTGATGCGCTCGGTGATTCCGCGCCGCGCACGGTTGAGCCTCCCAAGCTGCTTGCCGATGCCGGAGAATTGCACGTGCTGCCTACCGCGGGCCATCGTGATTTTCACTTCCGCGGCGATTCCCGCGCACTGTTGGCTCAAGTGGCCGGATCTTTCGGACTGGTGACGGAGTTTGATGATTCCGTGGCATCCCGCCGTGTGCGATTTGACATTCAGGATGTCGATTTTTACACCGCCATGCGCGCCGCTGGCGACGTCACCCATACATTCTGGACCGCGCTGGATGAAAAACAGATCTTGGTTGCTTCCGAGACCGCGGAAAATCACCGTCAGTTTGACCGCATGGCCTTGCGCACATTCTATGTACCCGAAGGCACATCTCCGACCGATCTGAACGATGTGGTGAACCTCCTGCGCACAGTGTTCGAGATCCGCTTCGTTACCCCGGAAGCGCAATCCAGCACTGTCGTCGTTCGCGCCCCGGAAAATGTGCTGGATGCCGCGACTGCATTCCTGGAGGGCCTGGGGGGATCGCGTCCCCAGATGATGCTGGACGTAAAGGTTTACCAGATCAGCCACTCGCTGACCCGAAATATAGGCCTGCAAATTCCAACCGAATTTAATCTGTTTAACATTCCGGCCGGCGCACTGGCCGCGCTCGGCGGACAGAATCTACAACAGCTAATCAACCAGTTGATTGCCAGCGGCGGCATCAATCAAGCGAACACTCAAGCCATCTCCGCGCTTCTGGCGCAACAGCAAGGCCAGCAGAATTCAATATTCAGTCAGCCGCTTGCTACGTTTGGAGGTGGGTTGACCCTTGAAGGCTTGAGCCTGGGAACCCTCGGCGCTCAACTGTCGTTAAATGAAAGCTGGATAAAATCTCTCGAGCATGCGAACTTGCGCGTGGCTCAAGGAAACCAGGCCACTTTTCGGATGGGCTCTCGTTTTCCCATTCTCAACGCCACGTTCGCGCCTATCTACAACACCCCAGCTATCGCAAAGGTAATCGGCAATAACAGCTTCCGGGCCGCATTCCCGTCTTTCAACTACGAAGATATCGGCTTGAGCCTGAAGGCCAAACCGTCGGTCAACCGCAATTCGGACGTCAACCTCGAGCTGGAAATGCAATTCCGCACTCTGGGCTCGCAATCAATTAACGGTGTGCCGATAATTTCCAATCGCGAATATAAAGGCAGCATCACTCTCACGGACGGTCAGCCGGCGGTTGTGGCAGGCTCGCTTTCGCGAAACGAACAGCGGAGCCTGAGTGGACTTCCGGGGCTCGGGTTCATACCCGGTCTCAACCAGGTAATGGCGAACAATACGAAGCAACTGGAGGAGGACGAGCTATTGCTGGTAATAACCCCGCACGTGATTAGCCTTGGGGACCAAGACAAGGCTTCCGAAGTGTGGCTGAGAAAATAGTTGCTGGTTATTTCTGCTGCTCCTTTACCGCAAAATCCACCAGGCTTTTAAGCGTTTCATAGGGCACACTACCCAGTCCAGCCACCAACCGTCCGTTAATAAAGAGGCTGGGCGTGGAATTCACGTCCAGTGATTTTCCCAGCGCTAGGGAATGCTGTACCCGCCCCGCGGTTTCCGGTTTCGCGGCACAGACTGCGATGTCCGCGCTTTTTGCCCCTGCTGCGTCGGCGATCGCATTCAGTTTTTCATCAGCGTTGGACGCAGTTATCTGGTCCTGCGCATCATAGGCGCCTTGGATGAATTTCCAAAAAGCATCGTTGGACGTTCGTCCGATGCAGTCGGCATAGTCTGCGGCCTTTTCCGCCCAGTCATGTGATTCCAGCGGGAAATTCTGAAATACCAGGCGAACCCCTTTCTCTTCCGCTAAGACCTTGTCTATCGTTGGCTGCGCCGCCTTGCAGTGCGGGCATTGCAGATCACTGAATTCGACGATCGTTACCGCAGCATCTTTGGGGCCGCGCTCCGGCCCGGTAATTCCCTTCTCAAGTTTGGCGCGGGCCGCTGCAAATGGCGTGGCTCCGAAAGGAATAAGATCCCCGGTTACTGCATGCCGCCCATCCGCAGTCACAAAAAACTTATTGGGCTGCGCGCCTTGCCCGCTGCTGATCACCACCGTCACTTCCGCCAAGCCCTCAGCCTCAGCCGGCCGGATCGACACGATCTTCCAGCTGGTCGCCGGGTTGAACCCCACCATCTGACGCATGAAAGCGTTCACAACCTCTTCGGAGGGGAGATTGACTCCCGCGGATTTTGCCGTCGATCCAGCCGCCACTTTGGGCCGCGCAGTGGCGGTTTTCTGCTGTCCATTTGCACACGAAGTGAGAGCGACAATAATGAACAAACTGGTGCAAAAGCGAAGCATGTGTTTCCTTTCGAATGTCAATGAGAGTGGGCAGCAGGTGCGCATAGCTTGCGTAGTATAAATATTTTCTGCCGCCTATAGATCGGATTTGGCTGCGATGGGTAAACGGCGTCCGTAGCCGAACGCCTTGGCGGATATTTTTAATCCCGGCGCCGCTTGCTGGCGCTTATACTCACTCCCCTCAATCATGCGGATCACGCGTTTCACCAGATCGAGATCGTATCCATGGCTGGCTGCTATCTCGTCTTCAGTGCGCAATTCCTCAACGTAATCTTCGAGGATAGTGTCCAGGACCTCGTATGGGGGCAGCGTATCGCTGTCTTTCTGGTTCGCGCGGAGTTCCGCCGATGGAGGCTTCTCCAGCGTCGACACTGGAATTACGGGGCGTCGCGAATTTACATAGCGGCTTAAACGCGAAACCATGGTCTTCGGAACGTCGGAAATCACCGCAAGACCACCGACCATATCTCCGTACAAAGTGCAGTAGCCGACGCCTAATTCACTTTTGTTGCCCGTGCTCAGCACCAGCGCTTTGAATTTATTCGACAAAGCCATGAGCAGCATGCCGCGTGCTCGCGATTGAATATTTTCTTCGGTTTGATCTTCCGGCAATCCGGCGAACGCCTGCCCGAGAGTTTTGCCCGCCGCTGCGACAATTCCATTGATGCACAGACGCTCAAAACGAATGCCGAGGTTAGTGGCGAGTGCCTCTGCATCCTCGACTGATCCGGCTGAAGAATAGGGCCCCGGCATCGCCACTCCAATAACATTCTGCGCGCCGAGGGCGTCTGCGGCTATTGTCGCCGTGAGGGCAGAATCAATGCCGCCGCTGATCCCAACAATCACTTGGGTGAAGCCGCATTTCCGCACATAATCTCTGGTACCGAGCACCAAGGCTGCATAAATCCCGGCCTCCTCGCGTTGAATCTGAGTGTGGACATCGCCCCGAAGTTGGTCGGAGTCAAAATAAATCAAATCCTCTTCGAACGATTTAGCTTGTGCAATTACGTCGCCCTCGGCATTTAATACCAGGCTTGATCCATCAAAAACCAGGCTGTCATTGCCACCCACTTGATTGACCATGGCAACCGGAAGCTTGTAATTTCGGGCGATTGTGGCCAGCATCTCGCGGCGCAAATCGCGCTTTCCGGCCCAGAACGGCGATGCGGAAATATTGAGCACGAGATCGCCACCCGCTTGAACCAGGGCTTCTATGGGATCGAAATCGTATCGTCGATCATTCCAGAAGTGCTTGTCGTTCCAGGCATCCTCGCAGATAGTCAGGGCCAGCTGTTTTCCCGAAAGTCGAAACAGTTGCTGGCTTCGGGCAGGTGCAAAATTGCGCATCTCATCGAAGACATCGTACGTCGGGAGCAGCATCTTGGATTGTACGAAGGCAATCTGCCCGTTTTGCAGCAGCGCCGCTGAGTTCATCACACTCTTGCCGGTTGCCGGATCGGCGCGGGTCACCAGGCCGCAAATCACTGCGATTCCCGAAGTTTGAACGGCGATTTGATTGGCTGATTGGAGGTTGTGCGAAACGAATGTGCCCCGTTCGACTAAGTCGCGTGGAGGGTAACCGCAAACAGCGAGCTCCGGAAATAGGATCAATTCCGCGCCTGCGGATTTTGCGGTACGCGAATATTCAATAATTTTGGCGCTATTGCCGGCGAAATCGCCGACGGTGGGATTGATTTGCCCCAACGCGATCTTCACAATTCCAGTTTAAAGGGATTGCAGCCGGGAACGCCAATAAACGCCCTTGAGAGCCAGATCGTTGGATCAGCCGGCCGCGGGCATGGAGAAATTTTGTCCTGGGGAGAACGACGGCGGCGGCATTGGCAAAGGCGCGCTGGACGGAGAACCCCTGGGGGGCGTGGTTGGCGCTTCCTCGCCCGGACGCCTCAGGCTGGGCGCACTCGAAGGCTTAACTTCTGGCTGCTGTGAGCCCTTGGCTACGCTGGTTCCCGGCTCAAGTTCGATTTCTTTATCCGCGCGAATAATCCTCTCGCCATTTACCTTCATGGTTTCTATTCTTACGACTTCATCCCCCACCAGGCGCACAAAATACACATCTTCCGGTGGCTCGCCATAAATCCAGTCTTCGTATTCTAAGTCTCCATCTTTTTCGCGAATTTTTTTAGGCGCGCGCCCCTTGGCATAGATCACCATCTCGCGATTCATCCCCACCAGCACTTGATGCTTCTCGATGGCGGCCTTCACTTTGGGCGGAACAGTTTCAAGATAGGCCTCCAGGGCGGTCTTCGCGTTGAAATCGAAAACTGGGCGAAGCGCATCCTTCAGTTGTTGCGGGGTCAGGTCGGGAACATATTTGTCAAAAATTAAATCCACGTAAGAGCCGCGCGGATTGGCATTTTGATCTGTGGGCGCGATCGGGGTCTCGCCTCCCCCGGCGCTCACAGAAATGTGCTGATACCATTTTTGCTTTTTCTGGGGACCGCCGTTGATCTCGAAGTGAATGCTGTTGCTCTTAATAATGATGTTAGTGATTCGCGCCTGATCGCCGGCTTTTACCGCCGGGCCCCATAAAGCGATCAGTTGCCTGAGTTCCTCTCCACTAGGGGATAACGAGCCGTCCTTCAGCACCAGGCCTTTCTTCCCCATAGGAAATGCTGTCCGGATATAAACCAGCTCAAAATTAAACGCGCGGATGAGATCCATGCGAGTTTGCTTTGAAATCGGCGACGCGGAGCCGGAGGACTTTGGGTTGTCCGCGAACCCGGAGGCGGTGCAGCACAGGAAAAGAAACCAAGCGAGAATACGAACGCGCCGCATGAGGAACCGCCTGGCTAAATTATATCGCCATTGGAACAGGCCAGCAGTATGGAATTGGTG
>JAFAWN010000018.1 GCA_019241735.1 Terriglobales bacterium | reverse complement strand
ATCAAGATTGCCGCGCGCAAAGTAGCGAAATTCTCTGCGGGCGCGGAGCTGAAAAAAGCGGTTAACCGCAGCAAGTAAGTGTCTTCGAGGACGGCAGCGGCTGCGCCCTGCCGTCATCTATACAAGTTTCTGCGAAAGAAACCATAGGTGGGTTCTTAAGCCGTCGTCCCTTTCGGTAGCCTGCAACTCGGTCGCGTTCCGAATAGCAAGGTTGTGAATCCCCGCGCCCTCCTCTAGAATCTAAGGTTTCGAGGCTGGACACTATGAAAGCTGCCATTCATCCCATCTACAACGAAATTCGAGTGATGTGCGCGTGCGGCAACAGTTTTGCTACCCGCTCCACCCACAAGGGCGACATCCACGTGGAAATTTGCGCGAGCTGCCATCCATTTTTTACCGGGAAGCAGAAGCTGCTGGATACCGCCGGGCGCGTGGAACGCTTCCGCCGAAAGTACGCCAAGGTGGAACCTGCCAAGGCAGAAACCGCGAAGAAGTAAAGACTTCAGCCTAGTTTGAACGAAAGCCTCCCGTGCATGGGAGGTTTTTTCTTGGCCGACGGTAGAATAACCAGGTGCGCAAATACTGGGACACATCCGCTGCCACAACGCCAGCAGCGCCTTCTAAGACCAGCGACCTTCCAGTCGCGTCATCGTTGCACATTGGAACAGTAGCCATCTCCCCGGCGACGGTGCTTGCGC
Organism: Terriglobales bacterium; assembly: GCA_019241735.1. GTDB lineage: Bacteria > Acidobacteriota > Terriglobia > Terriglobales > Acidobacteriaceae > JAFAWN01. The sequence goes on along the minus strand of JAFAWN010000018.1, from coordinate 3,052 downwards.
CGATGGCGGGCGTTACGGACACCGTCTTCCGACGTTTCATCCGCAATCTCGGCGGATGCGGGCTGATCATGACGGAATTTACGTCAGCCGATGGTGTGCTCCGGGCGAAAGACAAGAAAGCCAAACGCTATCTGCATTTCTACGAAGACGAGCATCCGATTTCAGCCCAGCTTTTTGGCAGCGATCCAAAAGTGATGGCCGAAGCTGCCCGCATAGTCGAAGACTTGGGATTCGACCTGGTGGACCTTAACCTCGGGTGCCCGGCAAAAAAAGTGGTGAAGTGCAATGGCGGCTCTGGACTGCTGCGCGATCTTCCCGCAATCAGCGAAATTTTTAAAGCGGTGCGTGCGGCGGTGACGATCCCCTTCACCGTCAAGTTTCGAGCCGGCTGGAACGACGAGAATATTATCTGCGTCGAGCTGGCGAAGATGGCCGAAGATTGCGGCCTGTGCGCGGTGGCGCTCCATGCCCGGACTCGCGAGCAGGGTTACAGCGGCCAAGCCCGGTGGGATTGGGTTGCCGCGGTAAAACAGGCGGTCAAGATTCCGGTGATCGGAAATGGCGATATCCGAACACCGGAGGACGCATGCGCGATGGTGGCCCAGACCGCCTGCGACGCGGTGATGATTGGCCGCACGGCGCCGGCGAATCCCTGGATTTTCCGGCAAATTGAGCAATACAGCGAGTGGATTCGCGGAGGGTCAGGCGGGGCAAGTGATCGGGCTTACGAAGTGCCGTCCGAGGCCGACCGCTATGAAATGATCCGGACGTACTTTGCGATGTTGATTGAGGAAGAGCTGCCGGATGCTCCCGGCAAAATGAAGCAGTTCGCGTCCTGGTTCACCCACGGCGTGGCCGGGGGCGCCGCCTTGCGCAAGGGAATTTACGAATCAAAGTCCGCGTCGGAAATCCTCGAGAGAGTGGAAACATTCTTTGAGGAGCGGCTGCAGTTGTGCAGCGTGGGTATGGACTCAAGATCACAGCAAATGCTCTGATCAATAGCCCTTACAGATCGAGGCGCAGGAAAAAGCGCAGGCCCTAAACCGCTTCGGCAACCATTTTTCCCTTATCGTTCCTGCTCACATAGGCCCATGGCACGGTGGGGTCGTGAGTAAAAATCGTCAGCCATTTTCCGGGGACCGAGGCGGCATAGTAGCGCTTGCGGCTTTCGACGCTTTGTACCGGATAAAGATCGTAGGCCATCACCCAGTTCAGATCGAGATGTGCGCTGCTCGGGATCAAGTCCGAGATGTAACAGGCAGTCTGGCCGCGGCTTTCGACGATGATCGCCTGCATGTCCCGGGTGTGGCCGGGAAACACCCGTACGGAGATCCCGGGGACAATCTGCTGGTCGCCTTTCAGCAACTGCATCTGGCCACTCTCCACCAGAGGATCATAATTCTCAGTGAGATAGCTCACGCCGTCGCGCTGGTTTTCGTGGGCGTGCTCCCACTCGCCTTTCTGCGCATAATACTTTGCCTTGGGAAATGTCGGGATTAGCTTGTCGCGTTCGCGGACCATATTCCACCCCGCATGATCGAAGTGCAGGTGGGAATTTATAACGATATCAATTTCATCGGGTGAAATACCGGCAGCCGATAAATTGTGCAGCAGTTCAGCAGGCTGCCCGTAAAAACTCGCCATTTTCTCGGTGAGCTTGTTTCCGATACCCGTCTCGACCAGGGCAGTTTCGCGCCCAGTACGGATGATTAAGGAATTCAGGCCGCTGGGAACGCGGTTGCGATCATCGGCTGTCACCTTCTTTGACCAGACAGGTTTGGGGACGACGCCAAAAAATCCGCCGCCATCCAGATAATAAATACCGTCCGAGACCACGGTAAGTTCAAAATCGCCCAGCGTAATCCGGTTCATGAAATCCTCAGTGTGGCGAAGTCTGCGCCATGGCTTTAGCGGACGGCTGGCGCACACATGCTAAAATCAGTTTTACCAACCTCAAACATGCTTCCAGACGTGGAAAACCTCATAAGTTTGCAGCACGCAGACCGGGAGATTTCGCGTCTCAAAGAAGAGATTGCCGCGCTGCCGAATCGGGTCGCGGCGATTGAGAAAAAGCTGGCCGGGACGGAAGCGGTGTTAAACAGCGCGAAAGCCGCGGTCAAAGCCGACGAAGCCGACCGGCGCAAATATGAGTCTACCATTCAGGACCTGCAGCAGAAGATTTCAAAATACCGCGAGCAATCCCTGGAAGTAAAAACCAACGAACACTACAAAGCATTAATGCATGAGATCGAATTTGCCGAGAAAGACATCCGCAGCAGCGAAGACAAGATTCTCGAGCTGATGATGAATGCCGAAGCCCGCGAGAAGACCGTGAAAGCTGCGGAGGCAGATTTAAAAGCCGAGCGCGAGGACATTGAGAAAGAGAAGTCTGACGCCCGCCAGAAAACCGCTGAGGACGAGCAACTGGTCGCCGCATGGAGCGCGAAGCGGGAAAAAGCGCGCAGTTGCGTGGATGCCGACTTGTTGCGTCATTACGACACGGTATCGAAATTCCGGCGAACTGGCCTGGCGGAGGTCCGTGACCAGAAGTGTATGGGATGCCAGGTCATGCTGCGGCCGCAGACTTACAACGATGTTCGCGGCGGGCAGACTGTGATTTGCGAATCCTGCCAGCGCATTCTTTATTTCGATCCCGCCAACGAAGTTGTCGCGGAGCGGCCGAGCCTCACCGCCAAGCGCCGCGTTCGCCCGAAATACCATATTGACCGCGGATGGTTCTACCTGCCGGATTTTCCGGATGTTGGCGAAGTCTTCGTCGCGTTCGCCAACGCCGACGGCAATGCCAGCCGCCGCGTGTACGACGCCCACACCGGACGGAGGGTCGGGCCAATAGAAACTAAGTCCGGCGATTTTATGGCGGTCTTTGCCGAGGACGTCAAAGCTGGAATTCACTTAAAAAGCGGCCTGGACGAGCAGCAGCTCGACCAGTGGGATCCGGAATTGCCGATGGCGATTTTGGACGAACTCAATGGCGATCTGAAAGCTGCGCGAGAGAACGAGGCTGTGGAGTCTGGTTCGCGGTCCGGTGGCT
>JAFAWN010000385.1 GCA_019241735.1 Terriglobales bacterium | reverse complement strand
CTTCCAGGATGGGCGCCGCCGTCGCTGCCGGCGCTTCAACTTTGGCTGCCGAATCCTTGCGGGATTTTTGAGGGACGATTTTTGCCGCGAGCTTGGCGCCAGTCTTTTCCGCCATCGCCCGCTTCAGAATTTCAACTTTTGTGCCATCGTTCAGCAGATACAGGTGCTCGGTATCGCGCCCCGGAGACAAATGAAGGTTGGTTTCATTGCGCGTGGTTCCGGAGCCTTGAACCGGAGAGTTCTGCTCCTGCTGGGACAGGTTCTGAAAGCCAGCAAAGACCTGTTCAGGGACCAGATTCCGCTGTTCCAACCAACCCTCGGTTGCGTTGGCGGTGCGGATTCTGACAAAACGCCGGTCGTGTTCGAGTATCTCGACGCGATCTCCGTTTTTGACCGTCGCGGTTTTTACATAAACAGTTGAAACATGGTCGCGCAGGATTGCCTGGGAAGCCGATACGTATGCGATTTCTTTTACCTTGCCGCGCCCGCGATTGCAGGCAGATAGGAATGTAATCGCGATTAGAAAGCAAAAGAGGAGAATTTGATTCCGACTGGTGTTTGGCACGGGATAACAACACTATAGCGCAGGGCCAAGCGCAAGTACGTGTGACAGCGCACGTAATCGAACTGACGTCCCCCTTGGGTGCAGAAAAGAACAGAGACCGTTATTGCACTGTAATCGCCACAATGTTACTGGTAACGCCACTGAAGCTCGCACTCACGTTAATAACGTCTCCATGCGGCGCAGTAGCGCTTATAACCCCGTTCCCGCTGCCATTAGTCAATGTAAGGTTTGTTGGATCGGAGTTACTCCAGGTCACCGAAGTGGTTATGTCCTGAGGCGTCGAGTTGCCGGGGAAGACGGCATTCGCGGTGAATGCTACCGTCCCGTTCTGCGCGGGGTTCGTGGGCGATGCAGTAAGCGTTATCGAAACTGGCGTACCGGGCGTGACCGTCACCGTGGTGGTGGCTGCCGTTAAAGTTCCGGAACTCGCACTGATGATGGTAGTGCAAATATTGGAGACGGCTAACGCCGTAAGCAGGCCATTGCTGTTGATAGTAGCGCAAGAGGAATCGGAAGAACTCCAACTGACGTTATTCGTTAAGGTCTTGCTGGACCCGTCGCTGTAGTTCCCGCTGGCGGAGAATTGCAACGTCTGGCTTTGCACAACGGTGGGAGTCTGAGGCCCAATAGCGATCGACGTCAGAGTGGGGTTGACAAAAAATCCCCGGCAGCCGGCGCCCAGCACGACCGTCAAAAGCGCTGCAAATACGGCCACAATACGCGCTTTTCTTGCATCAGTTCGCATAAAAGACTCCAAGGAAAGTCACACTTGCGGCACTATCGCTTATCAGAATTGTAGCAGAGAAAGGCACCCACGATGCCAGATTACTATGGTTCCTGAGGGCCGCGGCTAGTGAGTTTTGTTGGTCTTGGCGATGCGCTCGTCGATCGGCTTGCGCCCGGCAAAGCCTTCGCTGATGCCGTGCCAATGAGTGATTGCCGGCTCACCCATCTTCCAGCAGAGTAGGACCGTGCGGCCCTCGACCTTGCAGGGAAAATCGAGCAGTCCCACATTAAGGTCCTTTACTTGGACACCGGTAGAGTCGATTTCGGCCATGGCATCTTTTACCCGATGGATGGCTTTTTCCCGCTCCGCTTTACGCCGCGCCATATGCACCACGTCCACCGACATGCCGCCACTCAGGAACACGCGGTGCGCGAGCTCCTGAAATTCGCCGTCCACTTCCTCGATCAGCTTTTTGCCGTCAATCGAGGCGCGCAGCAAGGATTCAAGCACTGGCAGTAAAGTTTGGGCTTCTTCGAGGGTAAAGGTCCGTTCCGGTGTGTCCACGATTAACTCCAATTGTAATTCATTTTGTAATTGTTCTGGGAGATAGCGTCACTGCGAATGGATCTCAAGCATCCGTCCCAACGCCACTATCGCCCAGTGCTTAACGTCGTCTTTCACTTGGATGCGATTCACGACGTTCCCCTCCGCCAGGTTTTCAAGCACCCAGCACAGGTGTTGCGGCGAGATACGATACATGGTGGTACAAAGGCATCCGGAATCGTCGAGTGAAATAACTTTCTTGCCTTCGGCGGAGAACTCTTTCCCCATGCGGTTTACCAGGTGAATCTCCGTTCCCACGGCAAACGTCGAGCCGGCGGGCGCGGTGCGGATCATCTTCAGCAGGCCTTCGGTCGAGCCAATACCATCCGCTTTTTGGCAGACTTCCCAGCGGCACTCCGGGTGAACGATTACTTGGATCCCGGGATACTTGGCCCGAGCTTTGTCCACATGCTCGGGCAAAAAACGCTGATGGACGGAACAGTGCCCTTTCCACAGGATGACCTTTGCAGCTCGCAACCGGTCAGCTGTCAGCCCGCCATTAAGCATGTACGGGTCCCACACCACCATTTCGTTTAATGGGATTCCCATAGCGTAGCCGGTGTTCCGCCCCAGGTGCTGGTCCGGGAGAAAGAGGATTTTCGGATTCTTATCAAAGCCCCAGCGAAATGCGCCCGCGGCATTCGACGAAGTGCACACCAGGCCGCCGCGCTCGCCGCAAAATGCCTTGATCGCCGCAGTCGAATTCATGTACGTAATCGGCGTGATGCCTTGCACCCCGGCTGCGTGAAGCTGCTCCCAGCACGCTTCGACCTGCGAAATCTCCGCCATGTCCGCCATCGAGCATCCGGCGTTCAGATCGGGCAGGATGGTTATTTGTCCGGGGCGGCTGAGAATGTCGGCACTCTCCGCCATAAAGTGCACTCCGCAGAAGACGATGTACTTGCTCCCGGCGCGCGCCGCTTCCGCAGATAGCTTGTAAGAATCGCCGCGATGGTCCG
>JAFAWN010000353.1 GCA_019241735.1 Terriglobales bacterium | reverse complement strand
ACTGCGGGAATCGGTGGACACGATTTCGCGGTCCGGAGGAACCCCCCTGGTTGTGGCAGAGAACGGACGCGCTTTGGGAGTGATTCATCTTAAGGACATCGTAAAAGGAGGGATGCGCCAGCGCTTTGATCAACTGCGGGCGATGGGGATCAAAACGGTGATGATCACCGGGGACAACCCGTTGACGGCATCAGCGATCGCAACCGAGGCAGGAGTGGACGACTTTCTGGCGCAGGCCACGCCAAAAGATAAGCTGGACCTGATCCGGAAGGAACAAGGGCAGGGAAAACTTGTGGCCATGACGGGCGACGGCACCAACGATGCTCCCGCTCTGGCACAGGCCGACGTCGGCGTAGCGATGAACACGGGAACGCAGGCGGCGAAGGAAGCCGGCAACATGGTGGACCTGGATTCGAATCCGACAAAGCTGATTGAGATTGTCGAAATCGGCAAGCAGTTGCTGATGACTCGCGGCGCGCTCACCACTTTCTCCATCTCCAATGACGTGGCGAAATACTTCGCGATTATCCCGGCGATGTTCGCCGGAACCTTTCCCGTCCTTCAAGCGCTCAACGTGATGCGGCTGGCGACGCCGCAGTCGGCCATACTCTCGGCGGTAATCTTCAACGCATTGATTATCGTGGCTCTGATTCCGCTGGCGTTGCGTGGAGTAAAGTATGTTCCGCGCGGCGCGGCGTCGTTGTTGCGACGAAACCTTCTCGTATATGGATTGGGAGGGGTGATCCTGCCATTCCTTGGGATTAAGCTTATCGACTTATTGATCATGCGCGCGGGATTGGCATAGATATGCAAATGAAAAAAAATCTCGTCACAGCTTTTCTGATGACGTTGGTGACCACGGTGCTGCTGGGAGTACTTTTTCCCCTGGCGATTACGGGGCTGGCTCAGGTTCTGTTCCCCCGGCAAGCGAACGGCGAACTGATAACCAGGAATGGCAAGCTCATAGGTTCATCATTGATCGGCCAGCAATTTTCATCGCCGCGACATTTCCACTCGCGGCCATCGAGCGCCGGAGCAGGCTATGATGCGGGAAATTCCGGCGGATCGAATCTGGGGCCGACAAATGCTTCACTTGTCGCCCGCGTGCAGGGCGATACGAAGCGCTTGCAGGCGGAGAATCCATCCGCCGCGGTGCCAATGGATCTGCTGACGTCGTCGGGATCAGGCCTCGATCCCCATATCTCGCCCGAAGCAGCGGAATTTCAGGTCGCCCGCATCGCAAAGCAGCGTGGGATGAGCGAGGACTCCGTGCGGAAGCTTGTCAGAAGTCACACCGAGTTCCGCCAATTCGCATTCCTGGGCGAGCCGCGAGTCAATGTATTGGAATTGAACCTGGGGTTGGATCAAGCGTGTTCAGTACGGGTGGACTGTGAACTGCCGCCACAGAAGTAACAGCGGTCCCGAATTGCTGCTGAATGCGACAACTCCCATTTTATGCGGGTACTAAATGGCGGAAGCGAGTGGGAGTCGAACCCACCGGCGACATCAGAGAGGCCGCCCGGCGGTTTTGAAGACCGTGACAGTCACCGGACTGCATGCGCTTCCACAAGCACCAGCTTATCCTCATGGGCATCTTTATAGGCATCTGAGTTTTGGTTTCGCCTTATTTTTGGCAACTGGGACAGTAATGGCTGCTGCGGCCGCCAATCACTATCCTTTTTATAGGGGTCTTGCAGCGCAGGCACGGCTGTCCGGTGCGTCCATAGACACGATGCCGCAACTGGAAAGATCCCTCTTCACCGTCGGAATTCACGTAGTCAGAAATTGAAGAACCCTTGCTCCGGATGGCTTCTTTGAGGACCTTTTGCACTGCTACATAGAGCTTCCGCAATTGCTGACGGGAAAGGGTCGAGGCGCGGCGGCGCGGGCGGATCCCCGCGCGGAACAGCGACTCATCAGCGTAGATGTTTCCCATGCCGCTGAGTAATTTCTGGTTGAGAAGAGCGGCTTTTATGGGAGCTTTTCTGCCGCGAAACAAATTCACGAAGCTTTTAAGCTCAACCGTGAGCGGCTCCGAACCTGGGGCGGCAAACTCCGTGGTGACGCTGAGCCGCCCAAACCTTCGCGGATCCACAAAGCGCAACTCGCGCCCCGATGACAATCGCACTATGGCGTGAGTATGCTTCGCAATGTCCACGTCGGGATTGCAAACCAGCAGCCGTCCCGACATTCCGAGGTGGACAATCCACTGCGCCGCGGTCGAAGCTTGAGCCTTCCGCGGTGATCCCCGGGAAGCGCGGCCTTCACTAGGAGCAAGATCGAAAACTATGTGCTTTCCGACCCGGCGGACGCTCGCGATACGCTTTGATTCCAGGGTAAGCGCGATTTCCTCGGCGGTCGATTTGAGAGGTTCGGGTTTTGCTCCCAGCCAAATGGAATCGATTACGTCGCCCGTCAAGCGGTCAGCCAAGCCTCGCGCAATAGTCTCAACCTCAGGCAATTCAGGCATGGGAGTCAGGCCACAAAGATTAGATGTGCGTACTCTACAACGAATTAGCCAACTCTGACTTCCAGGTATTCAGCCGGCACGATGGTTTGGCTTGCGGATCCCTGATTGTGTTCGGTCCACAATCTTTCCAGGTCTTTGGCAAGGGCGGCCTGCCCGGCGGTATCGAGCCGCGAGAATGCCATCTGGGTGGGGCCGAAGTAGCGGCGGAAAAATTCCACTACGGCTTTGGCATCAAACGGATACTTAAACAATAGATTTCTACGGTTGATTTCAATCTTGCGGCCAAGTTTCGAAAAGCGTTCCCGCACCACTTCTTCTTTACCCCAAAGCACCGGGGCAGGGATGCCTTCGGGTGGCGGCACATAACGATTGGTAAGGGCGAAGTTTTTCCCAACAAAACCTTCAGGAGTCCAGTTCGCCATGGCGATAAGCCCGGAGGGACGGCAAACGCGCCCCAATTCTGAGGCAACCAGCTCCGGACGTGGCGCAAACATGGCGCCAAACATGGAAGTCACGACATCGAATTGCGCATCGGGAAAAGGAAGTTGTTCGGCGTCTCCCTCTCGAAATTCTGCTTTGATGTTTTCGGTCTTCGCGCGGGCGCGCGCCTGCTCGAGCAGATTGGGCGCAATATCGACTCCGGTAACGGTCGCACCCTTGCGCGCCGCCGGTATGGCGATATTGCCGCTACCGCAGGCGACGTCGAGCAGTTCAGTTTTCGGATCAATAGGAAGGCGGTTGACGAAAGCTTCTGCCTCGTCCGCGGTAAATTTGGCGACCTCGCCGAAATTTCCGGCGGTCCACATGCCTTTCATTCGCTGTTTTACGGCGTCTATGTTCGGCGCCTCTGTTTGCATAAATATTTTTCCGAGTAGAGTGTACTACGACGTGCCTCCCCTCATTTTTACTCAGGAGATGCGCATTAGCGACCTTCGCGTTCAGTCCATCACTCTACCGATTCCCCAATCCAGTGAAGATAGGCTGCGCTGCCATTTTCGATTTGGACACAGATACATTCCGGAAGCTGGTAGGCATGCAGGCTTTCAATCTTGGCCCGTACGCGCTCAAACGCTGTGGCGACGGTCTTGATCAGCAGCATCCATTCCTGAGCTTCCTCGACCTTTTCCTGCCAGCGATAAATCGAGTCCACCGCCGGAACAATATTGACGCAGGCGGCAAGTTTTCCCTCCACCAGGGCTCGAGCGATATTACGCGCCTCGCTGTGAGAGCCGACTGTAGTTATGATTAGAATCTTGTCAGTCATATAAAATTCAGAGCGTACCTTCTTGTTCGCTAACTTCCTGTTTGCATCCAAAACACTTTACAAAGATTAATTTCACAAAGGCATTTCATGACGATACCAATTAAGTTTGGCACATCCGGCTGGCGAGCGGTTATGGCGGAGGAATTTACATTTGCCAACGTCAGGCGCGCGGTGAACGGAATTGCCATGTACGTTGCCTCGCAGAAATCAAAAGGCGCCCGCATACTTATTGGACGAGATCCCAGGTTCCTGGGTGAGACTTTCTGTGCGATGGCCGCGGAAATTCTGGCGGCGCACGGCGTTACCCCTTTGATGATCGGGGATCCAGCCCCGACGCCGGCCATTTCTTATGCTGTGATTCACGAGCATGCCGACGGCGCGATCAACATTACGGCCTCGCATAATCCACCTGAATATAACGGGATTAAGTTTTCGACCCAGGACGGCGCCCCGGCGATGCCGGAGGTCACAAAACAAATCGAACAGCATATTGCAGATTTTGACGCCGCTGGCGGAGCCGATAAAGCCTCGGAGCCGCCCTCGTCTAGCCTGCCCCCGTCGCGTCCATCTTCATCTCGTCCATCGTCGTCTTTCGCACCCTCGTCAATCGACCCGCGCCCGAGTTATCTGGCCCGGCTTGGTGAAGTCATCGATCTGGATGCCATCAAGAAGGCGAATTTGCGTGTGGCGTTCGATCCTTTATGGGGAGCGGCGCGAGGATATTCCGACCATTTACTGCGGGAGGCTGGAATTACCGTCGAAACTGTGCACGACTATCGCGATGTACTCTTCGGCGGGCACGCACCTGAGCCCGACGACCACTTGCTGGAGACCCTGCGGGGGAAGATGCGCGAAACTCAGGCCCACATTGGCATCGCCACCGACGGAGATGCGGACCGTTTCGGGATTGTTGATCAGGACGGAACATTTTTCCAGCCGAACTACATTATCGCGTTGTTATTTGACTATCTCGTAGAAACTCGCGGCTGGAAAAACGGCGTGGCAAAATCCGTGGCCACCACAAATATGGTGAACGCTCTCGCGAGGCATCATGGCGTGGAGCTGCATGAGACGCCGGTGGGTTTCAAGTACATTGGGGAACTTGTCAAACAGGACAGGATTGCAATTGGCGGGGAAGAGAGCGCAGGCCTTTCCATACGTCATCACGTTCCGGAGAAGGACGGTATTTTAGCCGGCCTGCTCTGTTGCGAAATGGTCGCACGGCGAAAAAAAACGCTGCGCGCTCAGTTAGAGCAGCTATTTGTCAAAGTTGGTTCATTCTACCCCCGCCGAGAAAACTTCCGCTTGACGCCTGAGGTGAAAGCGCAGTTCACTGAGAAGCTGAGGCAGGATCCCAAGGAATTCTTCGGCCGCAAGGTCAGCGAAATTGTCCGCACCGACGGGCTAAAGCTGGTTTTCGACGACGGTTCATGGCTGTGCTTCAGAATGTCAGGAACTGAGCCGGTGGTGCGGCTGTATTCCGAAGCGGGAAGCCCGGAAGAACTGCAAAATTTGAGTGAAGCGGCAAGACAATGGATTTTTCACGAACACAGCAGGTAGTCGCGCAGCAAGTGCGCGGGACACTTCGACGCCTGATTCAACCTGTGCTTCGGGTGGGCGCGGACAAGTTTCGCACGCCGGCAGTGTGGTTTTACGGGCAACGGCGAAAGCTTGCCACCTTGGTAGTCATCGGTCTCACCGGGTGGATTTTTGTCCACGTGATGTTCGGGCCCAATGGCATGGTGATTTACCGCGAGAAGCGGGCTCAAATCCAAAGCCTGCAGGCGGAGATTAACGCCATCGAGCGGGAGAATGACCGCTACGCAACGCAGATTCAGGCGCTTACCAATGATCCCAAGATGATAGAAAAAGAGGCACGGGAGCAGCTGAATTACACACGCCAGGGTGAAGTAGTTTATGTATTGCCGCC
>JAFAWN010000157.1 GCA_019241735.1 Terriglobales bacterium | reverse complement strand
GGAGAGCATATAGGCAAAGAAATCTACAAAAAATTGCGCAAGCGACCTTTTTCCGGTTATCCCGTTACTGCCCTCAGTCATCTAAGCTGCGATGGTGCAAAAGAATACAGGCCGTCACGGCCGCGAGGAGAACGGTTCATGCCTGTCCTGCCAAGTGTCGCGGATTCATTTACCAGGCGTATGCCTCGGTTTGTAAATGCCAAGAATCACGCAATCACCGACCGCGTGACCACGGGGGCCTTTTTATTTGCCGCCATGGTGTTTTGGCGACGCAACCGGCGGGCGGCGGTTGGCGCGCTGACCTGTGGCGCGCTTGAACTCGCGCTAAATAGCCTCACTGATTATCCTGGCGGCGTCGCAAAGCTAATCAGCTTTCCCGGGCACGGCAAACTGGAGGTTGGCTTAGCGGGGCTGACCGCGACCATGCCTGAATTGTTGAATTTTCATCGGGATAGTGAAAGAACCTTCTTCCTTGTACAAGCCGGAATTATGACTGCTAATACCAATCTCACTAATTTTCAGCGGCCCAAGCTGGTAATAGCTAGAAAAAGGAGAGCGTAGCCTTCCCACAGTTTATAAATGGAGACTTGCGCTCCCCTGTCGTTACGAAATCGGAACAGGAGGCCCACTAATTTACAACCAGAAGTGTATTATCTGAGCGTCCGGGTTCCGGAGACTACGTTTATTCTTAGTGATGCTTACCCGGGGGTGGGCGAAACGAAGGAGGATACATGTCCCCAGGCGGCCAGAAGCTCCGAATACTGCGCGAAAAGCTCGGTTTGACAATGCGGGATGTGGAGGCAACCAGCTCCCAGATCGCGCAAAAGCATACTAATGACGAGTTTGCTATCCCCCCCAGCCGGCTATCCGACATTGAAACTAAAGGAGTAGTTCCCAGCATCTACCGCCTCTATTCCCTTGCCGTTATTTATCGGCGCGACATCAAAGAACTACTGACTTGGTACGGCATCGACCTGAATGACGTGGTCGCCGATGTGGATTTGGCCGTTCCACCCCGCTCGCATTTTTCAGGCGCTTTGGCCAATATTTCCTCAGTTCAAATGCCGGTTCGAAGTGATCCCAGCTTCGATCCCCGCCGTACATCGAACTTTGGCCGTTTGGTGGAGCAATGGGGGGTGGTTCCCATGGCTTATCTCGAACAGTTTGCGACTCGAGAGTTCACCTACGGATATATTGGCAGCGAAGATCTCACCATGTATCCGATTCTGCCCCCAGGCTCATTTGTGCAAGTGGATGAAAGCAAGAACAAAGTTATGGATGGTGGATGGCGATCAGAGTACGAGCGTCCAATCTACTTCGTCGAAACCAGGACAGGGCACATATGCTGTTGGTGCACCATAAGCCGGGACGAGGTCATCTTGCAGCCTCATCCTCTGTCCCCGGTGGCTGCGCGTTCCCTCAAGTATCCCAACCAGGCAGAAATTATCGGGCAAGTCGTCGGCGTAGCTATGAGGCTCGGCGTATGGCGGCCGGTTTTCGATTCTTCGTCAGGCCAGAAAGAGCCAGCAGCACTGAATTGAGATGCCTCGCGGCCCCAGCCCCTGGTGCCGGCGGCAAAAGATTCTCATCGTGGCTGGAAAGACGCTCGACATAGGCCGTAGGCGATATCTCCGCCTGCAAGCTTGCATGCTCTACATCATCCAGCAAGGTTTGCAGGGGAGTTGAGAGTACTTGCGAGAGTATTGAACGGTGTGCCTCGCTCAGGGCTTTCTGCGCAGGCGAGTCCCCATGCACGTGGGCCAGGCCCCAGTGCCCGTAGCCCCCATCTTGCCTCTTCAAGCGCGCCACGTACTCCAACCTTCTAAAGCAGCCGGTTACGGCCTGCAAGGTGTTCTCGCTCAAGTCTTGTAGTGCCGATCTAAGGCTCATGGCGTTACGTTTCCAGAAAGTTTAACAATTTCGACAAATTGTTGCACCGGCGGATCTGCATAGCAGACTACTCACGCTTAAGTAACCCGAAAGGAGCTTATCGTGAAGAAAACCCTGCTTTGGATCGGTGCAATGGCATTGCTTGCAGCACTTTCCGTCCCTTCCGTGATGGCAGACGGCAACCCCACTGGGCCGCCGCCCAAGAATGGCGGTATCATCGTCCATCCGCCTGTGTAACACCCTGCCGATTTTTTGTGGGCTACCGCAAAAACAGGTTATATTACCGCCCGTCGGTAGCCCATGAATTTTACCCGCGCACTGTGGTATTACCTCTGGATCGCGCCTCACGCCTTTCAAGCCTTAATCCTGCCTGCCATGCTTTATCACAGGTTGCACCGCCGCTACCCGGCTTTCTTCACTTATACGGCATTCGCGATCGTTGAATTCCTGTGGTTTTTCCTGGTTGCGCGTTTTCAGCCTGCGGGTTATTTACGCGGATATTCGATTGACCTCCTGGTCAGCACGATACTTCGTTTCGCGGTTCTGTGCGAGGTAATTGTCAATCTGTTCGGCGACTATAAATCTTTAAGGCGTGTGGGAAAGCGACTAATGGCCGGAGGCTTAGCTGTTTTCTTTGTGGCAGCGACGCTGCTCGCAGTCTTTGTTCCCGGGCAAAATTCCGATCACTCATGGTGGTCGGTTTTTGTGATGGACAGGACCGCCAGCATCTTGCAATGCGGTCTCCTACTGCTCCTTTTCTTATTCTCCCGCTATATCGGCCTCTCGTGGCGGAGCCCAGCCTTCGGAATCGCGCTGGGACTTGGAGTTTTTGCTTGCGTTGAATTTGCGATTTCCGCAATTCGCGCCCAGTTCGGATCGGCGCAGCGCATACCGCTCGATCTGACCTCCATGTTGACGTATCACTTTTGTGTTTTGATATGGCTTTTCTACACCTGGATGCCGGAGCGCAAACCAGCTGCGTCTGCGATGGCAATTCCCGAACACGACCTGGAAGCCTGGAATACGGAATTACAAAGATTGGTGCAGCGATGACTATTGCCGTTCTGCTGGTGCTGATGGCATGCCTGACCCTTGCGCTAGTTCTATGGTTGGCAAAAGGATCCGTGCCCAAACTCCTGTCCACGAACATATCGGAAGATTCGAATAATTGTCTCCGCTCCGTGGATATTCAAGCATTCCGCAACCTCATTGACCCGGCGGAAGAAGCATTCCTGCGTTCGAACCTGCCTAGTGCGGAGTTTCGCATGGTCCAGCGTGAGCGGATGTGGGCGGCCATCGCATATGTCTCCTGCGCAGCCTACAATGCCTCAATATTGATGAAAGTCGGGGAATCTGCTCGCGACAACCCCAACCTGGAGGTTGCCGAGGCAGGGCGCGCCTTGGTGGACGACGCTATCCGCCTGCGCCTTTACGCTTTACATGCCATGGCGCAACTGTACCTCGCTGTCGCACTTCCGGGGCTGGTTGTATGTCCGCTGGGAGTACCCGATCGCTACGAGAAGATGACGGGATTGGTGATTCGGCTGAGGTCTTTGCAATATCCGGTCCGCAGCGTGGTCGCGGCGCTTTAAGAAGTGAGAATTTAAACCTTCGCCCAGGCTTTTCCCGCCATCATTATCCCCAAAACTATAGGGAGATAAATTACGGACGCGTGCAGCAGCCGGCTGGCGAGGGCATTGGACCTGGACTTCGTTAATTTCAACGAATAAAACAGCATAAACGCTCCGGCCAGCGTCATGCCCAGGATAGAAATCGGACGCCCGCCACTGACTGCGGGGAGCAGCGTGGTAATGATAAGTGCCCCGGTGAAAACCAGGATTTCCGCGCGGGTAAAGCGGGAATCGTGGTCAAATTTAGGCAGCATGCGATAACCGGCGCGGCTGTAATCTTCCCGATACATGAGCGCGATCGCAAGGAAATGCGGGAACTGCCACAGGAAAAGTATGGCAAAGAGAAACCACGCCTGCCCGTCGATTCTCCCCGCCCCGCCCGCCCAACCGATCAAGGTGGGCATAGCTCCCGGAATAGCACCAAGCATCGTGCATAACGCAGTTTTTCTCTTCAGCGGCGTATAGACCAGGAGATAGGACAACAACGTCGAGGTCGCCAGTAGTGCAGCAAGAACATTCACCGTAAATGCCAGGTACAGTGCTCCGCCGATGCTCAGCAAGATTCCAAAGGTGAACGCATGGCTTGAAGGAAGCCTTCCAGAAGGCAGCGGGCGATTCGCCGTCCGCCGCATTTTTGCATCCCAGACCCGCTCCATCCACTGATTCAGGGTGGCGGTTCCGCTGGCCACCAGCAGCGTGCCGACTAAAGTATTCGTCAATCTGCCGAAGTGGAACGCTCCCCGGGAGCCCAGGTAAAACCCCGCGGAAGTTGCCATCAAAATCAGCAAGTTCACTTCCGGCTTGGTGAGCTCGTAGTAGTCCTTAAGGTGGGTCGTTACCCCTACCATCAAGGCGGGCCGGGCTAAAGCACTCTGCGAAGTTGCCATGCTCTCCTGCTACCAACTTTGGTCGGATTCAGTCTGTTCTTCCTGCTTAAACCGGTTGCGCTTGCGATATGCCATGACAGTGATGCCCGCGTACATGAACATCGGAGGAATGATCAGAACCAGAATGCCGCTGCGCAGGGCTTCGATCATCCGCGCCCCGGAAGAAGCGGCCTGAGTATAGCAGAGGGAACAGCTCTGGGCTGGTGCCGAAATTGCAGCACAAAGAAGCACCGCGCAGAGCCAGACCGCGCTCTGGATCCCCTGACGCCATCTCGACTCAGGTCCCGAAATTGTGTTGATACCTGCCATTTTCAGACTCATTGATACTTTGCAAATGGAACGCCACCTAAGAGCCGGAAGCTGTCGGTCCAGATCATGTTCATCGTGGTAATCACAAAAATTGTCGCAAAAGCGAGCGTGAGCATAAGCACGCGCTTCTCGGTCCAGAGATGCATAAAAAACATAATTGCCAGGCCGGCTTGTATAGCGGCCAGAGCAAACATGCGAAAGATCATCTGCGACGGGTCGATGTTCTGATACGCGATTACAATCTGCAGCCCGGCAATAACAAGTATGGCCAAATAGACAACGAAATATTTTGTAATTCCACCAGTCTTATGTTCCTCGGCAGTTTTCATAGCGTGGCTCCAGGCTGTGGCTCAGCTTGCTCGAGTAATATTTAACAAGTAAACGAAAGGCACGACAAACATCCAGACCAGGTCGACGAAGTGCCAATACAATCCCCAGATCTCAAGATCATCGGAATTGTAACGGCCGCGTTTGTATCCCAGGGCTACGACCGTCAGCACCGCGACTCCGCCAATGACGTGCAGAAGGTGGAGTCCGGTAACACTGAAAAATGAGGCGCCGAATAATCCTGAGCCCCAAGGATTCTGAAAAAGCCGCACGCCCTCGCCAATCAGTCCCATCCACTCGCGGATATGAAGCAACGCGAAAACCAAGCCGGCGGCGACCGTGACAAATGTCCACAAAATCGCCTTCGATTTGTTCCCCTCTTTAGCTGCACGAACACCCAGCAGCATGGTGAAACTGCTGGTCACCAGGATAAAAGTCATTACCATCACGTTAATGATGCTGGGAGAAAAGCGGAACGGATGCGGCCAGTTGGGAGTGGCATTGCGCAGATAACCGTAGGCAAAAAGCACGGCGGTGAATGTGACCGCGTCGGAAACAATGAACAACCACATCACCAGCTTCTTAGAAGGAATGGAGAACGGCGAACTTTCCATTACCCCTACCGGCTGCGGTGTTGCAATGCTTACATTAGCGTGGCTCACGGGGTCCTCTCCTTACATCGCCTTAACAAACAGAAATGTCAGAACTTCGCCCAAAGCATGAAAAGCAGGTACACCCAAACGGCATCCATGAAATGCCAATACCGGGAAGCGGCGTCCAGCGTGCTGCGACGCAAAACCAGCCGATGGAGCTTCCGGATGACATAAATAAGACCAGCTAAGCCCCCCACAATATGCAAGCCGTGCACAGCAGTGAACACATAGAAGAAGGAACTACTGGGGCTGGTCGCCAAAAATAGCCCCTGGGACTTCAGCTGGAGCCACCCCGCGTATTGCCCGCCCAGAAAACATAACCCCAGAAACAGCGTCGCATAAAGCCATTTAGAGGCCACTGCGGGGCGCGGCGTGTTTCCGTTCATGAAGGCGGCGATGCGCCTGCGGGCGACCTCAAGCGTAACGCTGCTGACCAGCAGCACTACAGTGTTCAAATAAAGTATTGAAGGGATGGTGAAGTGCCGCCAGTCGGAGGCGCCGCCCTTGCGGACAATCATAGCGCTGGTAAAAGCCGCAAACGACATGGTGATGGCGGTAAGACCAACCCAGATTCCTGTGCCAGAAGGCGAGGGAGAATAATCGTCCACTGCGCGCAAATGTCCCTCTGCAGGCCGAAGAATTCTTCCGCCGCCGTGTCCGATTTTTCCGTTCCCCGGAAAACGGTTATTGTCCGAGGGCAGATCGTGTACCGGAGGCTCAGGAACTGTGGTTGCCATACTCTATTTTCCAACCGCGAACTCTGCTCTACCTCTCGTCGCGCACGCTCTTTATTTCTTCTGGTGAATCCTGCATGACGTAGTCGTTGGTTGCCCCTTCGATGCCGTACTGATACGGATCGTGATAGACGACTGGGTGCCTGCCGCCAAAGTTGTCAAACGGTGGCGGCGAGGGCATCGTCCATTCCAGTGACGTGGCCTCCCAGGGATTAGCCGGGGCAAGCGCGCCCCGGAAACGGCTGTGAATAAGGTTGTAGAGGAAAATAAGCTGCACTGCCCCGGTGAAAAGAGCGGCGATGGTGATGAACTTATGGACTCCGAGCAGTGGCTGGAGATAATCGTCTACGAATGCCGAGTAACGGCGAACATTGGCGGCCAGGCCCAAATAATGGAACGGCATGAAGATGCAGTACGTGCCGACAAAAGTAAGCCAGAAATGCACTCGTCCCAGGGTCTCATTCATCATTCTTCCGAACATCTTGGGGAACCAGAAATACGTTCCCGCGAACATCCCGAAAATCGCGGCGACGCCCATCACCATGTGGAAGTGGCCAACCACGAAGTAGGTAGCGTGCAGGTAGATATCGAGCGAAGGCTGGGCGAGGAAGAAGCCGCTGACTCCGCCGCTGACGAACATGGAAATGAAGCCCAGAGCAAACAGCGATGCAGTAGTGATACGGAGTTTCGATCCGTACAAGCTGCCAATCCAGATAAGGACGAGCACAGTAGAGGGAATGGTAATCAGCAAAGTCGGAAACGAGAAAGCCAGCGATGAGAACGGATTCATCCCGCTGACAAACATGTGATGACCGTAGACCATGTAGCTCAGAAATCCGATGGCCAGCAACGAATAGATGATGACCCGGTGGCTAAGCATGGGGCGGCGCATGCTGTTGATCAGAATGTGCGACACGATGCCCATGGCGGGCACGATGGCGATGTAAACCTCGGGATGGCCGAAGAACCAGAAAAGATGCTGCCACAGCAGGGTTGATCCCCCCGAGTGAGGCTGCAACTTGTCATTGATAACCAGCCCGGAGGGGATAAAAAAGCTCGTCCCGGCGGTACGGTCGAGGATCAAAAGAATGCAGGCGGGCAGTAGCACTGCAAATGCGGTCAAGCCGATGCAAGAAGTAATGAACCACGACCAGGTACTGAGTGGCATACGCCACAGCGTCATACCTTTGGTGCGCAGATCTAGAGTAGTGGAGATGAAGTTAAGCGAGCCCAGCAACTGGCCAATACAAAAGATAGCGATGGAAATTGCCCACAAAGTTTGCCCTGTGGCCTCTCCGGGCCCTGCCGCGCCGCCGACCGCGCTGAGCGGGGCGTAGGACGTCCATCCGGCCAGTGGGGGACCGTCGCCGACGAAGAATGCTGCGATCAGCACCAGAAAGGCCACGAACGTCGTCCAGAAAGACATCATGTTGAAACGCGGGAACGCCATGTCTTCCGCGCCGATCTGTATGGGCAGAAAATAATTGCCAAAGCCCGCAAACGGCACATTGGTCAGCACGAAAAACACCATGAGCGTGCCGTGCATGGTCATGAGCTGCAAATAATATTCAGGCGTGACGATACCGCCCGGCGCACCCGCTTTCGACAACAAACCGAGCCCGGGGATGGCGAAGTTCGGCCAGACCAGGTGGATGCGCATGATCCACGACAACACCATCCCGGTAATCACTGCCACCAGACCTAGGCCGTAATATTGTTTGCCGATGACCTTGTGGTCGAGGCTGAAAACGTAATTCCGGATAAATCCCTGTGGGGGAGTGTGCGCGTGATGCTCCGTGGCGTGCGACATATCGTGCATAGTGTTACCTCACGGGTATTTCGTCACCAAATGTTGCGGCCTTTTTGACCGCAACGTCTGCTACTGAAGAGCCGCCTGCTGCTTCAACCAGCTATTGAAATCGTCCGGAGACATTACTTCCAGATACGCCTTCATGTTGTAGTGTCCCAAGCCGCAAAGCTGGGTGCATACGATTTCGTACTTGCCCACTTTGGTTGCGGTGAAATGAAGAGAAACGTCCAACCCGGGGACAAAGTCCTGCTGCACCCGCAACTCCGGCACATAGAAGGAATGACCAACATCCTTCGAGTGCATCAAAAGGTGGATCTCGCGGTTGACCGGAATCGCTAATTCCGCGGTAACAATATCGTCCTTTGAGTCAGGATCGTTTGCCGTATCCAAGCCAAAGAAATTTTGGTTTCCTTCGTTTATCTGTTCGGGATGGAGCGGGCCGAACTTGCCGTCCGCGCCGGGATAGCGGAAGTAGAACGCGAACTGTCCCGCCTGAACTTGCACGGGCATCGCATTGGGGCCGGGAGGAGTGAAATAAACGCTGGCCCAGGCGCGCTGTCCGAAAATGCCCAACGCCAAAACTTCGGTTCCCACCAGCAACAGCGAAGCGATCACCATGGCTTTTGCGCCGCCGGGGAAGGTTTTTATTTTCCCTTCGGGCCTGGCGCCGGCAAACATCCAGATGAAGATTGCCAAAATAATCTGGGCGGCCAGAAATGATATTCCGGCCTCTGCCATGGTGTCTGACATTTGTTCGTCAATCAGCGGTCCATGCGTAGAGATATCTTGAGGAGGCGCCCAAGTATGCCGCAGGATAGGTACAGCGGAAGCGATCGCAATGATAACAATGGTTACTGCCAGAAATTTAGCCATGTTCTTGCCCCCCACGCCGCTGGATGTGTCCCGCAGACTACTTAGCGGTAAAGGTGAAATCGGCAGTGGCCGGCTTCCCCGCGGCAACCGTAACCTTCTGGGTCTGGGTTCCGTAGGTTTCCTGCCATGCGGTCAGGGTATAACTTCCGGGCGCTACCCCCTGTAACTTGAATGACCCGCTCTCGTCGCTGACACCGAATGGGCCTTTGACCACCGCGACATAACCGTGCATCCAGGGATGGATGTTGCACTTCACCGGGACGGCGATTTCTTCATTCGCCCAGGTCACATCGAAGGGCGGGGCGCCCGGAGGCTGCGATTTATTCCATTCCGGATTATTTTTAGGCTGCGGATGTATGTTGTGCGATGTCTGGTCCGCATTGATAACCTTCATGTGCTGGCCCACATCGAGCGCTACGACGTGAGGAATATATTGACAGCCTTTTTGGGTGATGCTGACCGGCTCCGAGGACGCGCCTTCATTGCCGCTTAATCCCTGCGAAATATAAACGACGACGTCGGCCAGGCCGCCATCTGCGCCGGCCACGACGTTTTCCATCGTAACGGGCTTATCTTTGTGAATTGCCGCGCAGGTCGGCTCTTTGGACATATCTATGCCCCGCTGGTGAGGCGCGGTGCCATTGAGTTTCACTTTCCCAGTGATGCTGCCGCCCGACGCGGCGTCGACGGTACGTCCTGAAATCAGAATCGCTATGGAAAAAAGGACCAAGGCGGAAAATAGCGCCAAGACTCGATATTTGTATTCGGTTTTCATGTATTCCTCCCGGCATTCATATGCCGACAAACTTTATTTTCGTTGCGGCGGATTGGGACTAGCTGAGTCCGCTGGTGGCGGGCTTGCAGGGCTCGCCGCTGGCGATGTCTCCGGTGCGGTCGCCGGTGCCGTGGCCGGCGTGTCCGACGCGGCCGGCTGTGGCGAGGGCGTTGGAGTTGAGTTGGGATTGATAGGCTTCAATCCAAGTTGCCTGGCAATCTGCTTTTCTTTTGATTGCATGGGCTGCAGGGTGCGGAGATAAAACACGAGCTGCCACGCTTCGTCGGGTTTCACGTTGTCGGCAAAAGACGGCATCGGGGTGCCATCGAGTCCGGTCATGAAGATTTTGTAGAGATCCTGATCGCTGGTGCCGCATTTAAACCGGGTACCATCATGAAAGTTGAAAGGCTTGATCGGGCGGTTCTGATCGTCGGTTAAAGTATCAGCGGAGGGGCCATTGCCGCGGCCTTCCACGCCATGACACTTCCAGCACTCGAGCTTCTGGAAGACTGCCTGGCCAGCCTTAATTCTTTCGGCGGTAACTTCGGGTTCAGGAGGGATCTGAACCGGCGGACCGGGCTTGTCGCCCTGGAATTTGGGGGAAAAATGCTTGACATAGGCTACGAGGTCGATGCGGGCCTGATTCGACAGGGGATTCCATGACGGCATGTTGGAATTTACCAGACCCCGTCCCAGGGTGTTATAGAGATCCTCGTCGGTCGGGAGAGTGCCGGTCGGCGTAGAGCGACACTTGAACTGGCCCAGGGTGAAGTTTCGCGGCTTGGGATCGAGCCAGACGGCATTCTCGCCTTCACCGTCTCCCTCCTCACCGTGACAGCCAACGCAGTAGCGCCTGTAATTCTCTTTGGCGGCATGAGCGTGGCCGGTGAGGTTGCCGACATGCGCTTCTGTGCCCAGGCGCTGGTCCTGTTCGTAACGGGTCATTTGCGCCGATGACAGCGCCGAAAAACCGAGAAATGCGGTTACCGTAACCAACAGCGCCCACCGGATCATAAATGTGCGCATCGCTATTCCCTTCGATTAGAAGTCAAAATCAAATCCCAATAGCAAGCTGCTGCTGGAAACGTCGCGAGAATTTACCGGGGAAATTCCCCGCTGGCGCATCCAGGAATATTCGTTGTGCCAGGCGAACCCTGCCCGGCTGGTCATGATTGGCATGTAGCGGTAGCCCAGCGTGTACATGTCAACATTGCCAAGATCTGATCTCACGGTCGGATCCGCCTGCTGCGACATTCGCTCCCACTCTGAACGCTGAATAAAGATCAATTGCGGGCTGTAAACGTAATGCGTTTCGACCAGGTATCCATTCCAGCTTGGCGCTCTGAATCCGGGAGGTAATACGCTCCCGGGCGTGTTGTTGTTGGGCGCGTTGCCGCCGATAAAATCTCCGTAACCGGCCCCAAACCAGGCACTATCCCACCCGTGCTGGGTGACGACCTGAAAATCCAGCTTGCCGAAGTAGAACAGGCCAACGAAGCCCTCGCGATTATAAGGACGATTGCCTGTGCCCGATCCGGCAATGGGAGTGGCAGTGCCCCCTGTAGTGAGCGTCAGATAGCTTGTCGGCGCCACGCCAATCATTGCATACGCTCCCACCCGGTCCACGCCCCACTTGCCAACATTGAACGCCTGACTGGCTGTGAAAAAGCCGCTATAGGCGTTGGAGCCGTAAGGCAGATTCACTTGTCCATCACTGGAGCTGAGGAGTGCAGCCGAATACCGGGTGCGATCATTCGCGGAATGGCCCATCAACTCCACACCCAATTGATTGTCGCCAATCTGGCCAAAGATGTTGCCATCGCCTTGGGGACGGAAATGGTAGGTCTGATATACGCCGGAGATGGCGGTGAGGGTTAGAATTCGTTTCTCCGAAACCAGATTGTCGAGTTCGAACTTGCCCAGCTTCACGTTTAACCACGGACTGCCGAACAGATTATCGAGGCGTCCCATGACGGTTTCGAAGTGGAAGCTGGCCGTCGCGTCGGAAGACGGGAGAACGTAGAAGGAAATATTCTTCTCCAGGGTACCGCCGGTGTGAAAATCCAGGCCGCTGAGATCGAAACCCGAGGAGCTGATGCGACGCTCGGCAGGAATTGGACCGCCCGGGCTCTGAGCCTCGGTATCAACCGCGACCTTGTTGTTGCTCTCCCGGTGCCATAGCGGAATGATGCGGAATGTTACCGGCCAATACGACGGGTTCTGCCATATCGGAGCGTCCCGGTCGTTCATAAGCTGATAGCCGTTATCTTTGAACTTCTGCCCAAAGTAATTGAGCATCGGCCAGGCCTCATGGCAGGCGGAGCACCGCAGACCGTATTTCCTAGCGAATGCAGGCAGGGCATTCGCCGGCGGGCTGCTGAGCACAAGAATAAAAATCACCAACACCATGGTCAGGGAGGATGTTGCTACCGGCAACTTCCGCTGAAGACGGAACTGCTCCCAAATGCGCATGCCGCACTCCTTCAAATAGAGTCTTGAGAGTTGCATAGATACTCGGCGGAAACTTCCTGGAATCAACTGTGGTTTAAAAGAAATCGGCCTGTACGCCGACTGGGGAGAGACTCTTGCTTCAGCCTGAGTCCGAATGGGAAAATTTGCGTTCATGGCCCCGGGGTCGACCACCTTATCGGGGAGCGATGCTAATTGGAAGTAACGTCAGAGTCAAGCGCTCCAAGAAAATTCTTTTACAAAACGTTAACAAAATAGTTAAACCATTTAAATCACGTTCGAATTTATGCAGTCGGGATGCTGTTAGATCGCGGACAAAGTTTGACACCGGCGCGCTGTCGATAGTATTGGTTCGGCAGGCATCAAATCATCGATCATTTGAGAAAAGAATGCTTGAAAATAAGCAGATCCCATCGCGGAAACTCATTCCCCGCCGATTGGCCTCCGTGATTGCCGTCTGGCTATTCTTCTCATCGGCTGCAGTGCATGGTCGTCAGAGCAAGCAAATTAAGTACGGCGTGCAATTTGCCATTGAAGTGCCCGCTCCTGAAAGCGAAGTGCTGCAAGCGGTTGCAGAAGTCGCGGACGACGGAATCATCCAGGGAACCAAGGAATATAACAAAGACCAATATGTCGAGGGCGCCCAAGAGGCTCGCTCGTCACCATTGTTCGGTGCCTGGACGGGCCCAGGTAAGGTCTTCTATAAAGTAAGGACAGGGGCGCTCGCTCCAGTGAATTTCAAGGAATCTTCCGACCAGGGTACCCTCGCCGTCCGTTATGTCGTGCAGGGCGAAGGCGCAAACCAAACTCTATTGCGCATTGACGCAGTCTTCGTCGAGGATTTCCGCCGCACCACTCATGCCTCGAATGGGTCGGTAGAGTCCGCAGAATATAAAGACATTCAACAGCATATCGACGCAATGGAGCTAAACAAGAAACAGGCCGAGCAGACTGAAGAAAGTCACAAACAGGATGTTGCCCGCCAGATTCTGACGGAGACGCCTCGCGCCGAAGGTGAAGTATCACGCCTGGCGGCTGCCGAATCCTACGGTCAGACCCTCGAAGAGCAAGTTACAGCACTCCGGCACCAGGTCGAGCGCAGGGCTGGACCCGCTGGCGCTCAACTGAAATCCGCACCGTTCAAGACCGCGACCACTTTGAAGCCACTTCCTGCGGGTACAGAAGTTGTCATCCTCATCGTTACGCCATACTGGCTTGGCGTGGAGACATCCGACGGTCAGCACGGGTGGATTAATATGCGGCAACTGGAGCCGCTCCCGTGACCAGGTTGCCACCGGCTTGGCGGTTGGAGTGGCGGACAATCCGCCGGTGCGTGATCATCGCTACTGTCGCAAGCTTAGCGTTCGCGCAAGAAAGTGCGCAGCCAAAGACCCAGTACGAACGCACATTCCCCCAGTCAAAAAGCACCGTGGAGCAAGCCTTGCGGTCTCTGCAACCTTATATTGCCGGCAGGCTTCCCGCACTCCAGGGTTTCGCAACTTCACCGGGCGCCGACGATCGTGCATGGGATCGCTACCAGCGAGGCTATTACCAGTGCGCAGTACACGTAAGTCCTACTGCCGCTGGAGCATCCCTGGTCAGAGTAAGCGCCAAAATTACCGCCTGGTATTCGGATTCTGTTCCTTCAAAGTCAGGCTACAGGGTGCTGCCGTCTAATGGACGGCTGGAAACCGACTTGCTCGATCGCCTCGAAGAGGTGATTGGGGCACGCTCAGCGACGACGGAAACGACAGCCGCCGTGACTTCGACTCCTCCGCTTAAATCAGCACACCGGGGAGCCGATCCGGATGCCCCAAGCATTTCTGCGCCGGTGCCACGCCTTCCGCAGAGCTCGAAAACGCCCGCTTATAGCACCGCGAATCGGACCGAGGCTTTGCAATCGCAAACCACTGCGGCGGAGAAAAGAGTACAAGCGCTGACCGCGGAAGCTCGCAGCCTCGAGGAGATATTGAACGATCAGTCGCATCCGGCGAACTTGGCTGTGGTCATTAAGTCCGGCGCATCGATTTTGGATGCGCCTAGAGCTGACGCCAAGGTTTTATTTACTGCCAGCGCAGAGGATGAGTTTGAGATCCTCGACAGTACCGCCGAGTGGGTTCACCTGAGAATATCCGGCCTGTCCAGGGGATGGATCCGGCGGTCAAACGTGCAAATGCCCGATACTGCTGCCGCGGGTTCCAGTCAGAAGGCTTTAAGTGCTCCTGCATTCCATATTGCGAGCGAGCAGATCGCGCCCTTCCCCGGTGATTGGGGCCCGCTGCGGGGCAAAGCGGTACGGATAATTTCAGTGCAGAAGACAGAAGGAGATGTCCGGGACTCGGGCCCGGCGCGAAAACTGGAATTTGCCAAGTCTCTCTTCGCCAGGCAATATGCGGATTTTGCTGATAATCCCCAAGCTCCCGCCGGAATTGTTTTAATCTTCGACTCCGAGGACGGCGGCATGGTGGCGACGACACTGCCAGCCCTTCAACAATGGACTGCGGGGAAACTCTCCGATGACGCCTTCTGGCGTCAATGTTTCTTCGATCCTGTCGAACTCATGGATCCGGCGGCGAAATAGTCTCTTTGTTCGATAGATAACGGTCTAGTCAATGTGCAAGACGGTGGAAATTTTGCAAAACTGAGTGCTGCTGCTACCACCCCCACAGTCGAACTCGTAAATCGCCTCTGAAACAGCATCGTTCGCTGGCATTTTTTTCCGCTGGCAAATCACCCGCCATTAACATCGGCGACACTTTACAAGAGCGTGCCTGCGCTCTACGATTCACATTCATTTTGTGACCCGATTTCACAAAAATCCCGCGTGACCTTCACAACATTCTAAGTTTCTGCCCGAGAAAAATAATGAAGCCAAAAAGAACCATTCTTTGTGTTGACGACAATCAGCAATCGCTATCCATCCGCAAAATCATGCTGGAAACCCGCGGTTACCGGGTCTTCTCCTGCTCTAGTGGCTCCGAGGCCTTGGAGCGTTTTAAGCAGGGGGGCGTGGACCTGGTACTTACAGATCTGGTGATGCCTGGCGTAGATGGCAGCGCCCTGATCGACGAGATTAAAAACCTGGCCCCTGAAGTTCCCGCCATTTTGCTTTCCAGCCGGGCGAAAGCATACGACCGTCAAACTCGCGCCGATCTATTTCTAGCCAAGGGCATGTATGATCCCGCAGACTTGCTGGAGCGGATCCGTACTCTACTGGTCCGCAAGCGCGGTCCCAAGCGCACCCCGCCCCATTTCCTCGCCCACTCGCAAACTACGAACGCTCAAGCGTCCCCGGTAAAAGCCGGCGCTGCCTGAGGGCTGCTCATCCATCCAGTTTCTGCCCTTCATGTAAGATCGGTAATTGCGATGGGCGCCTTCATTGAAGCCGTAGAACTGCGCAAAACCTACCATGTGGGGAAAATTGAGGTGCCTGCATTGCGCTGCGTCTCGTTGGGGGTGCAACGCGGAGAATTTGTCAGCGTGGTTGGCCCTTCCGGAAGCGGCAAGTCTACTTTGTTTTATCTTCTGGGCGGTCTGACCCGCCCCGACTCCGGACACGTAATAGTCGACGGAGATGACTTTGCGCAACTTTCCGACGCTGAACGCACCCGTATGCGTCAACGAAAAATTGGGTTCGTGTTCCAGAAATTCAATCTGCTGCCGACCCTCGACGCCCGGTCCAATATCGACATCGCACTCGCCATCGCCGGAAAGAATGGAAATCGCGACCCGGCGTATTTCAACAAGATCGTGGGACTGCTAGGCATCGAAAGGCGGCTTCTCCACCGTCCCTCAGAACTTTCCGGCGGTGAACAGCAGCGCGTGGCCCTCGCTCGCGCCCTGATCAACAAACCGGCGATTGTTCTGGCGGACGAGCCCACCGGGAATTTGGACTCGAAGAATTCAGATGTAGTGCTGAACATGTTGCGCTATTCCAATCGCGAATTGGGACAGACTGTTCTTATGATCACGCATAATCCAGAAGCTGCGGCTTATGGCGACCGCATTTTACATATGCGCGACGGCGAGATGCTGGACGAGAAGGGACCCGCCACAGCTCGGGATGGCAGTTAAACTCATGACTGTCAGCCTTTCAAAGCCTTTTGCGGTTGTTTATAATCGCTGCTGGCTCTGCGGGGAACAAGTCGAGTGGTGCGGCGAACTTTTAGGATCTCTGAGCCGTGGGCGGGAGTAACTCAGTGGTAGAGTGCGACCTTGCCAAGGTCGAAGTCGCGGGTTCAAATCCCGTCTCCCGCTCCAAAATTCTCGCCAAGTTTCCTGGTGTTTAAATCAGTGCACACTTAACCGCAGGAACATCAGTCCCCCTACTGGATGTGCACCATACGTTGGCGTCAAAATCTCAGGCACTCCGTACCAGGAAAACTGACCGCCGACCGCAGTGGAAAGATGCGGGATGTGACCAATTTCGCGGTCATATCCGGCGGTGTAAGCCTGCACTCGGGCAAAATATCTGTCGACAAATCCCGAGGTGAACTTACCGGCGTCCAGTAATTGGTTGGTGCGGTCAACATTTTCGATTCGCGTCCAGAGGCTATTTCGCCCCGAATTGATGGTTGACTCCAGCAGATATGCATTGCCGACATTTCCATTCATCAAGTCTTGATTTCGTCCCCAGAGCAACATCGAAGACAAGTTTCCGCGGCGCAGGGGCTGGTTGTACATAACTGATGCGGTCATGCGACGCTGATCCTGATTTGGATTCTGGGCCTCGGGGCTATGGAATTGGCCAATCGAGTATTGCACGCTCCAATTCTGGCCGGGATTCACAGTTATCCGGGTTGACCAGGAATCAATATTGCCGGAATCAACGTCCCAGCGATATTCGTCAGGCTCGCGCCCATGAAACCCCGACGCTTCCAGCCGCACATTGTCATGCACGATTCCGGCCGTAAATACTTCGTCCGCAATGTGGGTTGAGTCTTCGAGGTGGTGGCCGAGTGGAGCTGCCGGATCCTCGGATGCCGAAGCGCGATGCGGATACGCCACCGGTCCTATCGCAGGATCCCCTACTGGCGCAGCATAAAAAGACAGCAGCGTCCTGGCGCCAATCCGGTAGTCATACATCGCCGCAATTTCCATGAAAAAGTCGTGCGGATGCTGGCCATCGACAATTGGGTTCCCGAAGGCAGTTTCCCCTTGCTGGAACAGTTCTGGATATCGCCGTTCGGAGACCGTAGCCGGCTCGAGACTCAGCATGGCACGCAGGGTTAGGGTCCCGTTGCCAAATTTTTTTTGCGCCATCGGCATGAACCAATTTGTGGAGAACAATTTGTCGGCGCCCCGTGGTTTACTTTGCTGCGTGTCAGCGATGAATGCGAGTCCGTGAAACATCAGCATCCAGTTGCCTTCGGATTTCATCACCATTTCGAATGGGGTCGAGTTGGGCTCGGCTCCGGTTCCCGATGTCAAATGCTGCTGTGAAAGATCAATAAAGGTAGCGCCGGCGGACTTGGTTTGCCGGTCGTTCCCATCCATTCCCGGCATATCTTGCATGGATTCACTTGGCGCTGCATTCATCATTGTTCCGCGTTGTTGTGCGACAGCCGCGCTCCACAGGCAGCTGGCAAGAAGAAATAAGTAGATGGTCTTCACGATCAAGCCCCTCACGTTGAGATTTATCTGCGCGCACAATGGCGCAGTGCGCCTTCACTCAATTGGGAGTAGAGAAGCTAAACGCGAAGTTCGGCAGGAGGGAGCGGCGCTAAGCGAATATTCACGCGCCCAAGCGACTGGTAAAGGTAATCCAAGCCAATAAGTTCTTCCGCTTTAGGAAGAAGTGAGCCTTGCACAGAGAGTTTGCTTCCTGTAAAAGGGCTCTGCGGAATCGCGGCGTGATGCTGATTCTGGCAACATTTGTGACTGGTAGGCGGGGAAAATGGAAAGCTTTGCGGGTGATGATGGCATCCACCAGGGCCGGCGGAGGTCATGCTCGTCACTGCCGGCGAATACGCCGCCAGAGGAGCTGTGATCATAACGCTCAGCAGCACGGTCACCACTATTTTCATTCCGCAGGACATCTCCCTATATGATGCACCAACACATGCGCGTTGCCGTAATCTTTGGTAACTGTTAACCAGGAGCGATAGAGACAGGCCAACTCTACGGAAAGCCCATCGATGTTCTAGACTTTTTTCGCGGAACGTTCTAACGTAAATCATCCAATCGGCGCGGTACCCAAGTGGTAAGGGAGAGGTCTGCAAAACCTTTATACGTGAGTTCGATTCTCACCCGCGCCTCCATTTTCCCAGATAGAAGAATAGGTCAAAGGCAGCGGGCGGCAGTTACTGTCCCGCGCCGCTCACAAAGGATTTAGACGGGAAAGATTGAGCTCGGAAAGGGCTGTGGTTTTTCACGCGGTGACAATGACGCCAGCACACGGACTTCTGCTAACACGATGGTAGCTGTGCCGCACTCCGGAATCAAAGTACACGGCGTCCCCAGATTCCAGGTTGAATGTCTCGGAGCTTATCGTGAGGTCCAGTTTTCCGGAGATTAGATAAAGCAATTCCACGCCCGGGTGCTGATGAAACCGCGACTTGTCAGCGGCAACGAGTTCGAATTCCGCATAGAAAGCATTCAGCTTGCGTTCTGTAGCCTTGAAGTCCAGGCTCTCGAAATTGTACGCGATGCTCGTTCCGTCCGGATTGTCCGGGAACCGCAGGCGCTCCTTTTTGCGCACGATCGCCACCACATGCCGCTTACGCTCATCAGTAAAGAAGTATTCCAGTCCCACACCGAACACTAGAGAGATCCGCAGCAGCGTAGGGAGTGTGGGGAACAGTTTGCCGCGCTCCAGTTTTGAGAGCATCGCCGCTGAAAGCCCAGTGTGCTTGCCCAATTCCACCAGACCCATGCTCTTTCGCAGCCGCAAAGTCCGGAGTTTCTCGCCCAAAGCATAGGGCTGAAGCCCTTCAACAATTGTCTTATTGACCACTCGCTTCACCTATTTCTTGCCAGTACAAAAATCGTGCCGGACTTTGATTGTTGCTCAAACGAAGTGCCAACCTCTTAATGATTTTCGTATTGAGATAATAAATGTTCTCTATAGTTAATCCTGCAAACAGCAAGAGTGCAACAGAAAACGCACAGAACAGAAAAACAAGGAGAGATAAATTGAAAGCAGCGAGTTTTGCATTGATTCTCAGCGTCCTCGCAAGCGCCATGCCGGCAGCCGCCGGATCCGCGCAAAAGGACATTGTTGCTACCGCAGTTGCCGCGGGAACCTTCCACACGCTTGCCACGGCGCTTCAAGCCGCCGGTCTGGTTGACACCCTGAAAGGCAAGAGCCCCTTCACCGTATTTGCTCCGACCGACGAAGCCTTCGGCAAGCTGCCAGCGGGCACCGTCGAGTCGCTTCTCAAACCCGAAAACAAAGAAAGATTGAAGGCCATCCTGCTCTACCACGTGGTATCGGGCGAACTAACCGCGGGCCAGGTAGTGAAAATGTCTTCGGCGAAAACCGTAAATGGCCAGGACCTGAAACTCACATCCCATGACGGCAGCGTCATGGTCAATGACGCCGCGGTCGTGAAGGCAGATGTCTTGGCTTCTAACGGCGTCATTCACGTAATTGACACCGTGCTTCTACCCGAAGCTCAATAACCGGAGGAAAAAATGAAAACGTTAGATGTGATCGCAGCTGTGCTTCTTGTGATTGGCGGATTGAACTGGGGCTTGGTGAGTGTTGCGCATTTCGACCTGGTGGCCGCCATTTTCGGAATGAAATTCGGCCAAACTTCAATCCTCAGTTCCGCCGTTTATGCGTTGGTTGGCTTGGCGGCGCTGTACCAGCTCCTCTCCTTCAAGGCGATTCAGTATCGCTGGGGGCATCAGGTTCCGGCTCGCGCTCGTTAGAGCTGGAGCCAGAATAGGAGACGGGGGAAAGCGGTCCGGTTTCCCCTACTTCACTTAGGATGGAAATCAAAACACTAAGCGTCGATCCCCGAGTTACAGTACGGAAACCCGGGGATCCAAATCCAGATGGAAAATGCGTAGTCTACTGGATGCAGCGCGCCCAGCGTGCATTAGACAACCCCGCTTTGGATGTGGCGGTTGAGCTTGGCAATGAACTTGGCAAGCCGGTGGTTGTTTTCCTCGCTCCGGTACCTTTTTATCCGCATGCCAATCTGCGTCACTACCGCTTTCTCGGCTCTGGAATTCCGGACATCGAAGAGGGACTCTCCAAGCGGAATGTCGGATTTGTTCTGCGGACATGGCCCGATCACAGCCTCACAAAGTTTTGCGAGCAGGTGCGCCCCGCAATGGTCATTGGCGACGAAAATCCCTTGCGCGAGGCTGAGCACTGGCGGATTCGTGCCGCTCAGCAGTTGAGGGTACCTCTCTGGACGGTTGATGCCGATGTCATCGTGCCCTCACGGATGCTTGGCAAAGAACACTATGCCGCCCGCACCATCCGGCCCCGGCTTCAGGAACTGCTTCCACAATTTTTAGTACCAACGAGGGCCGTCAACGCGCGAATCCCATGGAAAAAGCCCCAAACTCTGCATTCGTTCCCGGCGAGTGAGGATTCCACTGCTGGCTGGTCGCTCGATCGTTCGGTTTCGCCGATTGAGGGCTGGCGCGGCGGGACTAAGAACGCCACCCGCATTCTCGCTGACTTTGTTAACCACGGGTTACAAAACTATCCCGAGCAGCGGAATCATCCGGAGCTCTGTGGAACCAGCCGTCTCTCGCCGTACCTGCACTATGGCCACATCGGCCCACTCACCGTCGCACATGTGGTGCAGGCGGCCTCAGCGCCGGCGGCCGCGAAACGGGCATTTCTGGATCAATTGATTGTCCGGCGGGAGCTCGCGGTGAATTTCGTCCGCTTCAACTCGCACTATGATTCCTTGGAGTGCCTGGAGCCTTGGGCGGACCGTTCGTTCGCGCAGCACTCGGGCGACCGCCGTCCTATCGTTTACAGCGAGCAACAGCTCGAGCAGGCTGAAACTCACGATCCCCTGTGGAACGCTGCCCATAAGCAAATGGTCCTCACGGGATGGATGCACAACTACCTGCGGATGTACTGGGCCAAGAAAATTTTGGAGTGGAGTCCGTCGGTGGCTGCCGCTTTTCAACGTGCGGTTTGGCTCAATGACCGTTATGAACTCGACGGCCGTGATCCCAATGGATACGCGGGCATTGCCTGGGCCATCGTAGGCAAGCACGATCGCCCCTGGTTCAAGCGCCCAATATTTGGGCAAGTGCGATATATGTCGCTCGCCAGTACTGGAGCAAAGTTCGACTCGAAGAGTTACATTGCGCAGATGGGCAAGCTGGAGCGCGGACATGACTAGGGAAAAGATCGCTTCCCTGATCTTGTTTGAGATTTCTTTCGCGGAGGCTGCTGGTGGATGCGATTCGCTCAATTCTCACACCTGGCATTGGCTGATGACCCTAAACGGCGCTGGGGTCTTATATGCTTGCTCCCTGGACATCGGTATCTGGCGACTGCATAAGCCCACCGCATGAAGATCCTGGTTACTGGTGCCTCCGGCTATATTGGGCGGCAACTGGCTGAAAAACTGTCGGCCGCGGGTCACAACGTCACCTGTATGGTCCGCAATGCCGCGCGAGTCCCACATCCCTACCCGCAAATCAAGTACGTCGAGGCCGATGCGTTACAAGCTGACACCCTTCCGCCGGCGCTAAACGGAATCGATGCAGCCTACTACCTTATTCACTCGATGTCCGGGCAAGTAGAGGGATTTGAAAAACGGGACCGGGAAGCCGCCCACAACTTCGCCATAGCAGCGAAACAGTGTGGAGTGCAACGGGTAATCTATCTCGGCGGGCTGGCGGCGACCGGAACCTCGGTTTCAGCGCATCTCAAAAGCCGGCACGAAACGGGCGCGGTGTTGCGAAGATTTGGGCCGCCTCTGATCGAACTGCGGGCCGGAATCATCGTGGGTAATGGCAGTACTTCTTTCGAAATCATTCGCTGCCTGACGGAACGGCTGCCGGTCATGATCTGCCCTCGCTGGGTGGTGACAAAAACTCAGCCGATAGCGGTCAGCGATGTACTCGAATACCTCGAAGCTGCGCTCACCCTGCGCGAGGCAGTGGAGCAACCTATCGAGATTGGCGGTTCGACCATCGAGACCTATCGCAGCATGATGCTTGCGTATGCGCGGAAGCGCCGGCTACGCCGATTGTTGATACGCGTTCCGGTGCTCACCCCGCGGTTGTCCTCGTATTGGCTCGACTTGGTTACGCCGGTGCCGCCGGCCGTATCTCGCCCGCTCATTGAGGGGCTCCGAAGCGAATCTGTTTGTACCAATACTCTAGCCGCCAGACTATTTCCATCGATCCATCCAGTCTCCTACGCGGCCGCCGTCCAAAAAGCACTGGAGAGGTCCGCACCCTCGATGCCGCTGCCGAGCATGGGCGGATCGTCCCACCGGACATTTCGCGCTGAGGGAATCATCTGCGACGTGAGGGAATCAATCGTCCACGCTCCAGTCGAACGCGTGTTTGAGTTGATCGGGAACGTCGGCGGGAAGAATGGATGGTTTTACGCAAACTTCCTATGGTCTGGACGTGGTCGAATCGATCGACTTTTTGGCGGCGTAGGTATGAAACGGGGACGGCCACGATTATCCGGAATCGAAACCGGCGATGTTATCGATTTCTGGCAGGTGGAACGAGCCGACGCTCCCAACAGTGTGCTGCTGCGGGCAGAAATGAAGCTACCCGGCGAAGCGTGGCTGCAATTCAACCTCACCCCGCAACAAGATGGCCGCACGCTTCTGCGGTGCTGCGCATGGTTTCAGCCGCGCGGGTTAGCCGGAGAGATCTACTGGTGTGGATTGTATCCAATTCACGCGATAATTTTTTCTGGCATGCTCAGAGCGATCAGGAACCGCGCGAAGCGGACCCTGTAGCTGGCCGCGGTCGATTCGCAGAACGAGTGTCATGTCTCTGCGGATACTATCCAGTGCCCCGCTATTTCTGCTTCTTCTCCCACTCCTCATGTGACATTGCTTTCAGAGGCTCCGCGTGATTGCTTTGCTGCGCCGCGTTTATCGGCGCCAGTTGAGTGTCTGTCAAGGCGCGGAACTGCGCTCCTGATTCATCCAACTTCTTCTGCATCACGGCGGTACTCTCGACCTGCGATTGCGTTGGACGTCCGGAGTACTGGTTCACCGCACCATACAGCTCCCCGAGATTTTCCCGGAGCTTCTTTTCTCCGGTGATCATTCCCCCCTCCTTGACCGAAACCAGCGAGGAGCGGAACTCCTCAAGCTTTCCGACCAGGGTGTTCAATTGATCTTTCAATTGTGCGTCAGGTGCGTTACCGAGACGCTGGCGCGCCTGGTCTCGCAAGTCGTTCGATGCATCTACTACGTAGGTTAACTGCGCCAGCATGTTGTAAAGCTGCATCACAACTTTGTGCTGCAACGCGCGATCTGCGGCAGTGCTCTTGGTACGCGGATCAGGCACTAACTTCACTTGCGCGTTAT
>JAFAWN010000151.1 GCA_019241735.1 Terriglobales bacterium | reverse complement strand
AATTCCGTTCTGAGGTGGTCCCTACGGCTTTGTTATCGGCTGCCAGAGCTCAATCTTGTTTCCATCCTCGTCATAGATCCAGGCAAAGCGGCCGTAGGATTCATCCATCCGTTTGGGATCAATCTTCACTCCCTCTTGTTTTAGTCGGCCCAGCAAAGCATCCATATCGTCCACGATGTAGTTGATCATGAATGGCGCAGAGCTGGGATCGAAATACTTAGTGGAGGCTGGAAAAACCGACCACACTGTGACGTGTTCCTTTTGCGCGTCATCGTGTTCGCGCCAGGGCAGCATCACGCCCTCGCCTGTGTCTGTAAGTCCAAGATGCTTCGAATACCAATCGCGCATCTGGTCACGATTTGCGGATTTGAAAAAGACACCGCCGATTCCAAGGATGCGCCCGCGCTGCTCCACCTTGACGGGCGGCTTCGACTTTTCAGCTTGCGGCGGTTTCACTTCCTGTCCTCCCATTGCGCCGGCCGAGTAGAGCAACAACGAGCCTAGCGCAATCGTGTTCCTGAATGCCCTTTGCATCGGCGGATTATACATAAGTTCTTCGATGACAAATCAAAGCACTTAAAACACGAAGATGATGATTTTGCCTTCTCGACAGATGGTGATGCAGATTAGTGATGCGCCGGCATTAAACTTCGCCCGCACAAAGATCTTGACTCAAGAGCGTTCTCAATTGCAGACCCGGATGCAGTGTTATCGAAAATGCACCAAACCTCGGCTTTCTCTGCCAGCTTCTTCATTTGCAACGAGAGATTTTGCAGAAATTGTGCGCTATAAGCCGAATAATACCGGCGAGGCGAGCCATGGAGCCGGAAATAGGCCAGGTTTGGCGAGCCAGATGGGGTGCTTGCCGCTGGAACGCACGCCGGGTCGGCAGCGACGCGGCCGATGTCGTACTCCGCCAGTACGTCATCGACACTGGCATTGAACCAGCTGCTATGGCGCGGTTCACACACCACTTCTCCTGGATATTTCTGGCGCAGTAGTCTCAGAAATTTGCTTACGCTGCGGGTGTCAAATTCCAGACTCGGGGGCAATTGGATCAGCAAGGGACCAAGCTTTTCGCGCAGCGGCCTGAGCTGCCGCAGGAATGCCGACAGAACTCGAACGCCGCAATTCAGCCTGGCATCATGGGTAATGGCTTTCGGAACTTTGACTGAGAAGCGAAAATCGGAAGGGACCGAAGCTGCCCATCTCTCCCATGTCTTAGTTTCGTGCTCGCGATAAAACGATGAATTTATTTCGCAACAATTGAAGACTTGCGAGTAGCGCTCCAGATGGCTCCCGCCTGAAAGAAAATTCGCGGCTGCCACTCGCGGAATGGTCCAGCCTGCGCATCCGATGCGGATAGAGTGCATGGGTTATGATGCCGTCAGATACGGTCACCCAGCAACTTTCTAAGGCGTTTCTTCAATTACACTGCGGAAACCGGATAATCTTTGCAATCTCTGAGAGG
Organism: Terriglobales bacterium; assembly: GCA_019241735.1. Lineage (GTDB taxonomy): Bacteria > Acidobacteriota > Terriglobia > Terriglobales > Acidobacteriaceae > JAFAWN01. The sequence goes on along the minus strand of JAFAWN010000151.1, from coordinate 637 downwards.
GGCACCATGCATCGAGACCGTGCGCTAAAGGTTGTGCTGATCGTGGTCGGCGTCATCTTTTGCGCCCTAGCTTACCCTTTGATGATGTTTGTGAAGCAAGAGCCGGCGCTGGCGATGATGCTCAGCCTTTACGTTACACTTGGCGTTTTCCTGCTGCTGGCAGCCCGCGACCCATCGGCGCACCGCAGCCTAATTGCCTTCACCGCATGGTCGAGCTTCGCCCACGGAGCTCTTATGGCGGCGCAAGCGTTCGCTAATCTGATCGCACGCGGAGAGCTTATCGGCTCCGCCGTGCTGGTTGTTATCGGGCTCGCGTTCGTCGCCCTAGCCCCGGTGAAGGCGGCAGTCGAGCAAGCCTCGAGAACTATTGCCTAGGTTGGAAAGTTCGCGGTTTCGTATGCGAGCGGCAATCCGCGGACACCCGCCTGATAGAACTAAACAAACAATGATTCCACAGACATGATCGAGCCTGAGGGACAGCCCGGGTCAGGGTTTTATTACCCCGTATTCGTTGATCAGTAACTCAATAAAACCGATTGCGTTGCCCGACGCGGTAACGATGTCGGGGCGGTTGTCATTGTTCAGGTCGCCCACCGCCACCTCGGCGGGAGAATCAGCAACCTGAAAAATCTGTTCT
>JAFAWN010000296.1 GCA_019241735.1 Terriglobales bacterium | reverse complement strand
GCCGCCGAAGTGAGGATGGTCAGGCACACCGTGAACGGTTGAGATCCAGCAATCTTTTCCACCGTTGTAGCGGTAGAAAGGTTGATACTCAAAATCTTTACCCAGAAGCCCGAACTTCCACATGTGATATGCAATATCTTTTCCCACATAACCGACGGTGCCGTTCGAGCGCACAATGACTTTTTGATCCTCCTCAGAGACTTCGCCGGCCGCGCCATCAGTCGCAGATTCCACCTGTCGAGTATCATTCTTCGCGGTTCCCGCCCGCCGCATGACCCAGCATCCACGGTTCTTACCGGCTTCTTCGTAGAAAAGCACTCCAGTGGACTTCAGTTTTTCAAACGCAGCATCCCAGAAATGCAGCCTCAAAATCTCGCTCTCCCGCGGCAGCAAATCATAAGTGATGCCAAGTCGCTCCATCGTTTGCAAATGCAGGTGCGAGATCGCGCCTGAAATAGTTTCCGCAATGGCGGACGTCTCGTTCCCCCCTCGTTCCATGTCGTGCAGGGCCTGGGAGCGGAACTGAAGCTTTTCTTCGTCTTGCGCGTACCACTGTGAAACGCGGGCGTAGAGGTCCCAACAGTAAAAATCAAAGCGAGGCGTACGAATAAGCTGCTCGATTTCCGCGCCAGACTTCTTCTCGATCTGAAGAAATCCGACGATGATGTCGGCCACCTGGACTCCGGTGTTGTCGATGTAATTCTGGACGTCCACTTCTTTCCCTGCGAATTTGAGCAGCCTTACGAATGTGTCACCAAGAATGGCGTTGCGCAGGTGCCCGATGTGCGCGGCTTTGTTGGGATTGATGCTCGTGTGTTCGACGATTACTTTTCCCGCGGCGACGTCGCTGTCCGGCTGGTGGTCCGCAGTCAACGCTGTTGCCATCGTGGCGCGGTCCACCCGCGCATTGATATAGCCTCCCCCGGCCAGCTCAAACTTCTTGAAGCCAGCGAGCGGCCCGCTGTCATGAATTATTTCCTCTGCAATTTTGCGCGGCGGCTTGCGGAGCGTTTTTGCCAGTTCAAACGCAAGCGGAAGGGCGTATTCACCGAGCTCCACACGAGGTGGTTCCTCGATGGTAATTCTGGGGAAATCCAAATTGTAGGCTCGCTGCAGGAACTCCCGAAAATGCCGGCGCAGCCGCTGTTTTAGATGGAGGTACAAGAGTCTGACCTGAAAACTGTACTGTCAAAAGAAGACAGCGATTGTAGCAGAGGAGCAGGAGATGTCCGTTTGACGGCGGTATCCCAGTTCCCTATGATGAAAAATCGGTCTGACTGTCCACTTTTCTCACTTCTTCCGGCGTCGGCCGACCGTGACCAGTTATTTATGCGAACAGCCTATCTCGATTGTTTTTCGGGCATTAGTGGAGACATGTTTCTCGGCGCGCTGCTCGATGCCGGTGTGCCCATGGCAGTATTCGAGCAAACTGTGAGAGCTCTTGATATCGGCGCAGAACTGAAGACTTACCGGGTGCAGCGCGGAGGAATCGCGGCGGCCAAAGTCGATGTACATCATCATGGCAAGCCCTCCGAACACGCGCACGAGCACCAGCACGCACCGAACCGGCAAAAAGCAAGCGAAGCGAGCCATTCGCATGAACACAGCCGCGGGCTGAATGAAATCCAACAGATCATTCGCAACGCCGCAATGAGCGAATCTACAAAACAGTCCGCCACCTCAATGTTCAAGGCGCTCGGCACGGCTGAGGCGAAAATCCATAACGTTGACATCGAGAAGATTCATTTTCATGAGGTAGGGGCGGTCGATGCCATCGTAGATATTGTGTGTGCTGCTGCCGGGGTTGAAGCTTTGAGCGTCGATGAAATCGCCTGCTCCCCCTTGAATGTCGGGACCGGGACAGTGGAATGTGCCCATGGGACGCTGCCCGTGCCGGCTCCTGCCACGCTCGAGTTGCTGAAAAATGCGCCTGTGTATTCTTCAGGAATTATGGCCGAATTAGTCACGCCCACAGGAGCGGCAATCGTGGCGACGCTGGTGAAGCGGTTTGCGCCCTTCCCCGCAATGACCATCGAGAAGATTGGATACGGCGCAGGCAGTCGTGATTTTCACGGGAGTGCAAATGTACTTAGGCTTGCTGTTGGAGAATCTCAGCCATCACTAGTTGCCGGCAGCGCGCAAGAAAACATTACCGTACTCGAAGCCAATGTCGATGATTTGAATCCGCAGGTTTTTGGTTACACCCTCGACAAGCTGCTCGGAGCCGGCGCATTGGATGCTTTCGCTATCCCCGTACAGATGAAAAAGAATCGTCCCGGAATGCTGATGACCGTACTCTGTCGAGCACAAGATGCTGCAGAACTGACTCGGCTTATGTTCGCCGAGACATCGACCCTGGGGGTCCGCACCCGCAACGAGAGTCGGCAAGTTCTGCGCCGCA
>JAFAWN010000209.1 GCA_019241735.1 Terriglobales bacterium | reverse complement strand
GATCCGCATCGGGGAAGATCTGGTAGACCGGGCAGCCCAGCCCACCACGCTCCGGGTTGAGCAGTTGGTGTCCGGTCTCTTGATCCTTGAAGCTGGTAATGCCGCGTTCGGGTGTCCAAGCGAGTTCGTAGAAGTTGCCCGGCGTCCAATCGCTTTGCTCATGGGTGCGATCGGAGATCAGGCGGTAACGGGCGGTTTCGCGAGGCTTGATCTGCGCGGGCACGAAGACGTTCCAACCGCGAGCACTCTGATCCACCTGGAACGGGACCTGCTCGCCGCCGGGTCCGATCACAGAGACTCCGCCTTTCAGAAATGGCGCTTCCCAGAAGTTGACCGGCAGAGGGGCCAGCTCGTGTTTGGAGAAAGAGTATGGATTCAGAACGGTGTATTCGAATGGCTGATCCGCCGTGAATGAGCCTTGTCCGCGCGGCTTAAGCAACCGGTTCACGGCGAGGCCGGTCATTTCGTCCGCATCCACCGCAACCTTGCTCTTGCGCGCGAAGACCTCCTCACCGAGGAGGCTCGGCCACTTCGTCTTCGAGTAGCCGAAGGTATGTTCGGAGTAGAGCAGCAGCTTACGATCCATGGCGTCGATTTCCGGCTGCGAGATTACTGCCTTATGCGGATCGAGACACGAGATCAGCCGCCGGGTGTGCGACATGAAAGTGGCGGTCAAGCCGCCCGCTCTTCCCAGTAGCTCTCAAATTTACCGCTGATGCAGCAGCAACGGAGGGCAATGATGGCGTTGGCGCCGCGGACGGTCCAGAACATGCCGGATTGCTTTAGCCGGGAACCGATCACGGTTTTGCAGCCGGCCTCAATCACACCGGAACCTACAAATAAGTTTCTTTTCCGGAATTCGGGATAGCGCATACGATCCCGGTTGCTGTTGAAGTATTCGGCCTCGATACGGATAGCCTTGACCAACTCAGAATTTGTGTCGACATCAGCCAGCTTGCGAAGAGCCGCTGCGAGCTTTTCTATTTTGCCGTTTTCCAACCAATCCAGCTTGTGCATCAGCCAGCGCTTCTGGGCAACATCGTCGGCTGGATACAACTTGCGAGCCAAGTCCCAGAGATGCTCGCGGGCATGGTAGAGATCTACGATTTTAATTGCACCGGGAAAGTGCTGCTCCGCAATATTCCAGATCCCGTGAGAACCGTCGCCCATGACCACGCGGATGGTGGCGCGGTCCCAACCCCGATTCCAAGCCTCGCTATATAGGCGGAGGCCAAATTCTTCCGCGCTCTCAATGGCACCCACATAGGTAGTCGAATGCTCATCCCGCACAGGCCGGCGCTGATCATCAACAGCGGTTTGTGTGAATACGGCGCCGAGTTTGCACTCGCGAGTGCGGGCAGGCTGACCGGGCGTTCTCCCTGCGCGGCCTTCGGTTTCCGACTTCACCACAAATACTTGCGTCCCATCCATCTGCACGTAAAGATATGGGATCGGTGGGCCAGCAGCCTCCGGGAGATGGAGTTGCTTGGCACTCTGAATATCTTTCTGTTGCCGTCTTTCGATGTCTGTCCCGATGGATTCGGCGGTTCGCTCGACCGCCTTCGCTGTAATCTCTAGGCCAGCCAGCAGCTTCATCTGGTTCTGGCCTTGAGCAAAGGGCGCTTCACCGCCACGGCTGCCAGCATCCGCCGCACACCCGGCGAGAAATCCGTCTGGTCGATATCGAGTTGGACGTCCGCCGGGAATTGTCCGTGGCTGCATGCGAGGCAAAGGTAATACGGGCGATCAATCCGCGCCCACCCCACTACTGTGAGTACCAGCCGCGAACGCATTCCTGGGTATTTGGCTACCTGCCCACAAGGACACGGAATGGTCCGGTGGTCCTCATCCGGCGACGGAAATCGTAACAGTTCGGTGATCGCCTCCGCGCCCGTCTGGTGGAGGGTGGAGCGCATCGCCATCTCTACAGCCTCCAGATCCAGTTGGCCACTCTTGCGCCGGTCGGCAAAGATCCGTTGGAACTGTTGGGTTATTTGGCTGGCCGCCTTTTCGCAGGCCTCCGCCGTCGTTTTTTTTCCTGCGAGGCTGGTTGTTCCTCCCCTGATCGAGCGTGGCAAATCTTGGCATTGACTTCAATGAAGTCTCGAATGAGTTGTTCGAAGCGGCGAAATTCTGCAACCTCGCGTGCGGCCTTTTTCCGCGCAGCGGGATTCGGGAGAGACTCCGTCACAGTCTTTCCTTGCACTTTGTAGGTCAATCGCGGGTTAGGACCATGTACCGGCTGGCCGGGCTGGTGACAGCGGCAGTTAGGCTTGCCGCAACGGCCACTGGTATTGGAGATGGACCCGCTGCGCAGATCGCTCAGACGGGCGAACTGTCGGACGAGTTCGGCGCGATGCGACTCGAGATCTTGTAAGGATTCGGGCATTCAGATGAGGCCTCCTCATCCTAGCGTATCGCATACGCACGGAATCATGGCACAAAAACGAAACCGGCTATCCGGCCACTTTCATGTCGCGCACCCCAACGTCCCAACGTCCCGGCCCGTTTGACTTTCGATTTCGGCACTGATAGGAACGCCATACGCCTGTTGGCCGAGCCGCATCACAGCAAGTAGCACCATCAATTCGAACTCACCCAAGAAGCCTTGGCGTCGCATTTGTTCCATATATAGAGTAAATGCTGTGGGTCAGG
>JAFAWN010000049.1 GCA_019241735.1 Terriglobales bacterium | reverse complement strand
AAACCAGGTTAGGACCTCGTTGTGGATGCCCATGCGGTCGCTTAACGGAGTGGAACTGCCCTGATAAAAGGTCAACTGCCTTGGCTGTCCGCCTTCGGAGGGCATGACATAAACATTAAAATTTCCGTCGTACTGGCCGGTAAAGGCGATCCACTTGCCGTCCGGGGAGAATTTCGGGAATAGCTCGCGTCCAGGATGGGTCGTAATCCGATGGGCAACGCCGCCGGAGCTGGGAACCAGCCATAAATCCCCACCATACATAAAGACGATCCGGTCTCCATGAATGTCGGGGAACCGCATCAGGCGGCCCTCCGGCGCGTCCTGACCCCACGCCATGCTGGCGCAAGCGACAGCCAAAAATATCATCCACCGTTTGAAAAAAAACATGCAGGCTCCCCCTCCGGGCGCGTCGATAACCAGTTTTAAGAAACGTGCGATTGTAACAAAGCGCGGCTAATTGCGGCAGACCGCATCACTATGAAGGAATTTTGACGAATAAGAGTCAGAAAGGAAAGCGCAGGTAACAGCAAGGAGGCAAGATTCTGTCAAGTCGAAATTATTTTCGTCCTGCTAAGCGGCGAAAGAACAGAGCGTTTCAGCATTACTCTGGGCCCTGCTCTGATCCTCGTGCATAAGGGACTCTAGATCCTTTGCTGACAAGAACTCGAGATCGCAAAACGGGCGGGCCTGTTCTACTCTTTGCCGAACCGGGCTGGAGGGATTGAATAGCTTCAAATCCATCCCATGGTTTTCACTCCACCTTTGAAGGTACGCCAGCATGCCTAAGCCGCCACCTTCCAAAGCTTCGACTCGCGATAGATCCAATACGACCGTATGAGCCCACTGCTGTGCTGCCACCGCATTACGTAGTTGATATGCCGCGTCGCTGTGCACGATTCTGCCTTTGCATTGCAACAGAGCTACATCGCCTTTTTCATATAACTGCGTGCTGAACATTGGCTCACCTCAGCGTTGTTTGAAGCACGAGAGCGGCCAATCCTAAAACCTGATATTTCTTGAAGTTGGAAGAATTCAACAGACCAGCGGAGTAGTTTGGGGAGGTATGGCTGGCAAAACTTGGCTACAGCAAAGCCTGTATGAATTGGAAACAGAGCTTGGCGGGCGTCTACAAAACTATCGCTTGCGTCGCCGGATTCTCAGATCCAAACTCACCACGCCGGTCTGGTCGCGAATTGCAACGATAGATACGTTGCGGGTGAGGTTATAAACGCCTTGAATAATCTGTTGTGAAGCCTGGGAAACACTGGTGCTGTAGGTAAGGGTCACGTTGTCCGCGACCTGCTGCTCAATAATAACCGCTGGACCGGTCTGGGTGGGCGTAGTTTCCGTGCTTAGGCCCTGGGGATCGATCTTAATCCTGCTAGCTCCGAACAGCCGCTGCACCCGATTGCTCACCGTCGCGTTCAGCGCTTCACTAATGATTGCATTGGAAGCTTCTCCGCTGAACTGCGTCCGGCCGGTCTGCTGCAATTGTGCCGACTGTCCGCTGGCTTGGCCAAAGGCAAGAAGACCTATGATATCTGCGGTTGGCAGAGGGGGTTCTGAGCGGTAGGTCACGTTCAGCTTATCAATTTCACCATTCAAATTAATGGTGATGTCATAGTCGCGAACATGGGTCGCCGCTTGCAGATCAAGGACCGGAGTCGTGGTGACCGGGCTGACGAAGTTCACCGCGCCACGTTCCAAACGGTACTTCGATCCATTAAAATGCGCTTCTCCTTCGATAACATCGGCCCGTCCCAGTAAAACGGGTTTTGCCGCGGTCCCGCGGAGGTGTAAGTCCGCATCTCCGGATAGGCGAACTACAGCTGTTTGCATCTGCAGTTCTGGGAGCGTCGAAATGTGTACGTCCAGACGAACTCTGTTCAGTAGCGGATTGGTTTGCGGCAGCGACGAAGCCTGGGCGCTGCGTGCCAGATACGCGCCAAAATCAAAGCCCGGGGTCATTGCCAGTTTGGTCACAATAATGTCCCCGGACAGTGTGGAGGCAGCTGGCGTTCCAGCTAAATGTAAATCGGCCGTGCTGGTCGAGCTTATGCCCGGAGGGTAACGGAGCCGCACGTCCCGCTGCTGCAGTCTGACGTCAAAATTCAGCTGGCGATTGTAGGAGGTGGCGTAGCCGCTGAATGTCATCAGCCCGCCACCGACGCGGGCGGTCAGCGATTCGATCTGCAAGCGATTCTGGTTGAAGATGACAGTGCCGTTGACATCGCTGAGGCCGCTGGGCAGATCCTCATAGCTGATTGCCGCCGCTACGACCTGCGCCCGTCCTTGCACCACCGGCTGTCCCATGGTTCCGGAAAGTGTCACATCCGCCGTCAGCATGCCCGAGCTGGTAAAGTCAGGATTTATACCCTGCAAGAACTTAAGGTTCACTCCGCCCTGCGCATGTAACTCCAACTGCCGCGGTTCGGTGAGTTGGATAGTTCCCGACACTGTAATGTCGGTGCTTTCGCCTACCAGGTGAGCCTGCTCGACCCGCAGATTTTGGTTTGCAACTGCAAATCGCACCGTCCCATCATTGTGAATCTTGACGTTTTCAATCTCGCCATGGACCTCGCTGAGTGTGGCGCTGATATTCAAATCCCTAGGCCGTCGGACTGGACCCTGCAGCTGAACCCGGCCGGTCACACCGGAAAGGCCGGTGAACCGCCCCGGCAAGTAAGTGTGCAGCAGCGGTCCTATGGGAAAGTTGCCGAGGTTCAAGCTGAGGTTCGATATCCAGTCTCCATGCGGATCGACCGTTCCATCCAGGTCAACAACAGCACCCTCGGGCCCAGACTGGCCAAACCTTGAGTGTCCAGTGAGGCGAAGCATGGCACCATCGGTATGCGCCTCGAGCAACATGTCACCGGCACGCCCCTGATCCACAGTGACATCCCGCAACTGGACGTTGGCAGTAATGACTGGGTTCTGCAGCGTTCCAGCCTTCGACACCTCGAAGTCGACACGGCCCGCCGTTTTGAACCGGTTGTCACGCAGTTGTGGGATTTCAAGAAGATCAAAGTTCTTTCCTTGCAAATTAAAATTAAAAGTGGTCGACCCAAATTCGTAGCTCAAGTCCCCGGTCATTTGAGCGTCGTGATGTTTCAGATCGATCCCCGTAAACGATACTTTGTATCCACTCAAGGAGATCGCGGAGGTGGCTTTTTGCACCGCATAACCGTGAATTGCGGCATTAGTCAGTTGCAGGCGGCCTTCGCCCTGCGGCTCAATCCTGGTTCCACCGGCATTCAGCGAGAAATCCGCGACTCCGGTGGCGGGATAGTTGTACCCAGCCAGTCCCAGAATTTGTGCGATGTCGCCGTGGCGCACGATAACGGAGGCGGTGAATGGACTTCTTTCGTTAAACTCGCGGTCCTCCAGACTTGCGCGCAGATTGAATGTCAGCACCGCCTCGCCATGCCGCAACAGACCGTTTTTTGCCGCAAAAACATGGGGTGAGAGCTGCACTTCCGCTGACAAGGAATCCCATCGCACCTCTTTTTCGGGGGCATGTGTAGTCGCAGGAATTATCAGGTCAAACCCTTGCGACCTGAGATCGCCAGAAAATTCAATATCCGACAGTCTGCCGGTTGCGGTTCCGGTGAAAAGCGCCCGCCCATGCAGTTTCACCGGAATTTGATTCTTATATCCGACTGCGAAAAGAACCGGTTGCCATTCCCCTAAATCGCTAGTGTTGACCAGGAGTTTCAGCTCAGCTGATGAAGAAAGCGTCCCCGCAGCGCGGACCTCGGTAGCTGGGGTGAAAGCGTTGAAATCCAGTACGGCCAGTTCCCTTTGAGCAAGACGGTAAATCAACCGGGTGCGGGCATTGAGCGGCAGTTGCCCAGGCTCGGGATGAAGCGGAGCGGCGACCTCAAGTGCCGTTTCTATTTCGGCATTTTGAAGTTTGCCCTTCCATTTCGCATCCAGCGTGCCGGAACCAGTTCCCACCAAACGCATGTGGCTGAAGGGACGCGCTGGCGTGGAGAGCATGGCCATCACCTCAGTAATAGAGACGCCTTTCAGTCGGAGACGCAGGCTCCCATTCTGTGGCTCATTGTTCTTATCCACCTGTACCCTGGCGCTGGCGTTAGCGAGCCAGTTCGCAACTTGTCCCTCGCCGCCAATGGCACCCCCTAGTAGATGGCCATCGATATCCCAGAGTGCCAGCTTTTTCGGATTGAGTGAGAACTGAGCGGAGACTCCGGCATTGGTGAAATGGGCTTCGTGGTTGCGCCATTCCAGATTCTTGAGGTTAAATTTGCCCAGGGACGAGAAAGTATGCGCCGTCCAATCACCTCGACCCTTCACTTCGAGCAACCCGTAGCGCACCTGGAATGGGAGAAGCCCTATTTGCGCCAGATCGACCGTGGCGGTGTAAGTTCCAAGGATCTTGGGATTAAGAAAATCTTCCACTTGACCTGTTGCTTTAACCCAGGAATTCGCCGAGTCGATTTTGAGTGATCTAACATCCAGCACCTTGCGGCTAATGGCAAACTCCGCTTCCGCTTTCCACTCCAGTGGGGGTAGCTCTTTAATTCGAGTACTTGCCTTCCCCACTGCGATAGTTCCATGGTATCTGCGGTGGAGCAGCGAATAGCGCAAACTCGACGAAATATTGTCAGCAGCAAAGTTCAATGGAAACATTTCGTTATTCCAGATCGCCTGGCCGTTCCGCACCTCAAGCCTGGATATCGAAAATGAGAACAATTCTTTAATGGGTCTTTGTTTGCCGGACTGCGTTCTCTGTGGTTCAGGCTGATTAGTCGTGCCGTCGGGATTGACGATGATGTGAACGCTGGGCCGATCCAGAATTAGGAAACGGAACCCGAAGGCTGATCTGGCGAGCGAAATTAATTTCAGTCGCGCGGACACATGATCAATGTGTGCATACGGAATTTCACCGGAGGGCTCATTGCCATGAATTGTCAGGTTTCCGATCTCGATCTGGAGCCGAAATGGCCGCACCTGAAAGGCGCCGATTTCCACTTTCCCGCCGCTCATTCCCTCCAGCACGGCTACAACGCGGCGGCGCGCCATTAATTGGAATGATTGAGTGTTAAGAAACCAGACAAGTCCCGCCAGGGTTAGAGCGCCGACCAACGCCAGCAACAGAACTGACTTCCAGATCGCTTTCTGCGTGCCGCCGCCCAGCTGACGGGCGCCAGTCACTGCACCTGGCTCGGCGACTGCGGATCAGCAAGAGACGTTCCGGTCTTTATTTCGCCGCCGGCTCGCAGGTCGCGGAGCCACGCGGTGAGCAATTGATCCATTTTCTGCTGCGTGAGAAGTTCTTTAATCTTCGGCGCCACTTCGGCCAGAGGAAGTTCCTTGCGGCCAGCCTGACGCAATTGCGGTAAGAGTTGCTGATTGTAATAACTTTCTACGGTTTTCACGTCAATGTCGATGCTGGGGCGAAGGTGGGCGTCAATCAGCTGCATCAAATCCAACTGCACTGCAATCTTTCTTCTTAACTCCGGCTCGGCTATTCCGTATCTTGAAAGCGTATTGCGCCAATTTTCTCCGGGATATTGCTTGCGAATAGCCTCCAGCTTTTTATCGACCTCTTGATCACTGGCATGGCGGAAATCCGACGCGTGCATCTGCTCCTGCAATAATTCCTGATCGATGAGGCGGTCCAGTGCGGCTTTTCGGTCAACATTTCTGAGTGCGTCGAGCGATTGAGCGCTACTGAAAGCTTCAAATCGAAGGGCATCTTCCCAGTCACTTTGCAGGATCACGTGTCCATTCACCGTGGCCACAATGCGATCAATAATCTCGCCCGCCTGTGCGGGATGGGCCGGGAAAAGCATAATGAGCGCGCAAAGAAGAATCGCGATCCTGGACGTTGGATTAATCACCATTCCGATACCTGACTGCGCGGCACCGTGGCTTTCCGTTATCAGCGCCATCAGAAAGTTTGTCCGATACTAAAGTAAACATTGAAGTGGCTCAAATGTTGCGGTCCTCCAAAAACCAGCGTCGGACTTGCCGGGTTACTTGCGTTCGGGACCGTCTGAAACGTCGGGAAAACAGGTGGATTCAGATTGTACCCGAAATCGAAGCGCACCGGCCCAATCGGGGTCTTGTAGCGCACCCCCAGGCCAATGGCGTGAGAAATGTAGTTGTAGTTGCATTGCATGGCGGTAGAGGCCTGCACGCAGGTGGTGGCCGCCTGATGCCAGCGGAGCAGACTATGCAGCATATCGTGCCCGTTGGTGAATACATTTCCCGCATCGTGGAAAATCGCAAAACTCAGATTGTCCTGAAAAAAAGGAAGGTTAACAGGCGGAAGCCGGAGCTCAAGGTTGTTCAGAAATAAAGCACTCCCGCCCAGCGGGAATCCGGTCTGCGGATCACGCGGGCCGGCCTGATTTAATCCAAAACCACGATGAGAATTTCCGCCGCCGGAAAAGAACCTTTCCGGAAGGGGTATCAACGTCTTCCCGGCGGGTACTGCCTGACCCGGCGCAATATCGACGGTATTGGCGAAAGGATTCTCTATTCCGATTCGGGTGGAACGGGCGAGAACGAATTTTTTCCCGGCAGGGCGGTTCTTGCCAAAACTGTAATAGGTGGAGTTCTGAATCAGCAACCGGCTGAAGTCTGCTTCTGAACCGAAAAAACCCGCAGCGACGCCACCGTTCACCGTGTTGTAACTGCCCTTCGAACTTTCCAGTGCATTGTCCCTCTTGTCGCGAATGTAGGTGAATTCAGGCTCGCCTACTCGGACGGGAAGAGACAGTAAGGGGGCCTGAAGGATGCTGATATTAGGATTGCTGGCCTTCACCCGCCGAAAAGTAAATCGGTAGTCCATAGTGCTCGCGCGGCTGAGGGTTTGCTCAGCCTGTATGTATCCTTCTAAACGCTGCGAAGTGAAAGTCGCGACGTCCACCGTATTGTCATAGAAGCCGGCAACAGAGAACCGGAGACTGCGTATATTGAACCATCGCGGGGCGGCATAGCTTACCAGCCCGCGCTGCTGTAAACGCCCTACGTGCGCACTGAATGTCAGGGTGTGGTCCCGGCCGCGGAAATTTAGGCGCGTGATGTCCAGTGACACTCGCGGACTGACCCCGGTCGCCCCCGCGGGCTGGTTGCTCCCCACATTCGGCTGCCCGGTTTGAAATTCCAGGCCGATTCCGTAAGTGAACGTGTAGCGGCGCGCTTCCTGCACCTGCACCAGCACATTTTTTTTTGGCTCGATACCTTCCGGATTTTGTATCGCAGTATCGACCTGGCTGAATATCCCCAAATCGTACAGGCGCTGTTGCGTCTTCAACATATCAATATGGCTCAGCGCATCTCCCGGTTTCACCTCCAATTCGCGGTTCACCACATACGGCCTGGTAAAGTTCAACCCGGATACCAACACCTGATCCACAAAGACCTCATTGCCCTCATGAATTGTGTAGATCACACTCATGCTTTTGGGATTCCCCGGGAGCTCATCCGCGGTACTGTCGAAGCTTGCATTGGGGAAGCCGCGATTGAAATAAAAATTCAGCAGATTTTCCCGGTCCTGAGCGATGTTGTACTGCGAGAACAACTGCCCTTTCGCGGTGTTAATGTAGGGACGCAGCTGTTCTTCGCTGAAGGTGTTGTTGCCGGCAAGCCGGAATTCTCCCACTAGAGTCTGAGGACCCTCGTCCACCACCACCTTGATTGCGAGCTGGTTTTCCTGACCCTGGTAATCGTCCTGAACAACGCTGGTGATTTTGACCTGCTGGAAGCCGTTGGAATGGTACAGGTCTTCGAGTCCCTGAATATCATCCGCCAGAAGGCTCTGGTTGTAGCGCCCCTGGGAGAACACGCGGCTCGAGGGCTGTACCTGCATACGCGCGCGCAACAAGTCCTCTCGAAAATATCTGTTCCCTGAAATTTCGAGTTTGACCACTTTGTGCCGTGGTCCGGGAGCAATTGCATAGACTACGTGAACTTCCCTTCTTGCATCCCCAGGTTTCCTGTCAAAACTGACTTTGGCATCGAAATACCCCCGGCTTTGCATGTAATTGAGCAAATTTCGGCGTCCTTCATTGAGCAGATCGTCGTCGATGGCGTTTTCTTCAAAGATAGGAACATTTCTCTTGAGCACTCGAGCGCTGATCTTGAAACCGTCCACTGAGATGTCGACCGTAGGGCCGGGATCCACTTGTAGAACGTAGTCCACGGCATTGGCCTCGCTGCGATAGCTGTGTGCAGCTATGGTGACCTGCGCCAGCCACCGATTTTGTTTCTGATACTTTTTCCGGAGGTGGTCGAGAGCGGCAGTTAACCGCTGCACTGAAACCAGATCTCCAGGGTGGAGATCCGCGATGTCTTCAATTTGCCCAACTGAGAATTGTCCGTTTCCGGTTACGTGAATACTTCCTATATGCGCCTGCGGACCGGGGATGATGTGGAATGTGACCGCTATTTGTTGCGTAGTCAAATCCTTCGTCTCGTGTTCGCTGGTAGAGGACCGGTAATATCCGTGCTGCTCCATGAGTTGCTTGATGCTTTCCAGAGAATGGTCCAGAGTCTGCTGGGAGAATGGTTCACCCAACTGCAACTTCGAGGCGTTAAGGATCTGGCTCACGGTCGGCCGGCTGGGAGTGCCTTCCACCACCACCTGACCCACAAAGTATCTGGGAATAGTGATAAACGACAAAATAAGGTGAGTCGAGTCGAGGTAATCTACTTCGACCTGGATGTCGGCGAATCGCCCCGTGGCGTACAGTCGCTTTATGCTTTCACTAACCAGATCACGCCGCAGGCCTTCCCCAATGCGCTGCGAGATCACTTGCCGCAGCCACGCCTGGTCCTTTTCGGTTACGACATTGGGAAACCGGATCTCTGCCACGGCAAGCCCCACATAGGAATTGGGCCCGCCCAAAGGGGGTATATCCGGCATCTGGTCAGTTGCGTCGCTGGATGAATCCTGCAACATCCCATCCGTGGCGCCGTCGGCACGAGGGTGCAGCGCAAAGACTGATGACAGGACGCCAACAAAAACCAGAGCCCAGACACACCTTAAGCGCAAAAAGATTCCCCGCGACGATACGAGAATTTAGATGCTTCCCTTTTCAAAATTTGATCGCTCGCGAATCGGTAACTAAATACTCCCTATAATAAGGGGTTGCGGACCCTAGGGTGATGAACTCTTTGGAACCTTAACTATGGAGGACGAGCGATACTCCAGGCAGATACTATTCCCCGGCATCGGCGCCGAAGGTCAGGCCCGGCTGGCAGCAGCACGGGTTGCCATAGTTGGGTGTGGCGCAACTGGATCGTCACTGGCTTCTCTCCTTTCCCGGGCTGGAATTGCCTTTCTCAGAATTATCGATCGCGATTATGTGGAAAAAAGTAATCTGCAACGCCAGTCATTATTTGACGAAGAAGATGCAGCTCAATCCATGCCAAAAGCCATCGCCGCCGGTGCGAAGATTGCCCGCGTCAACTCCCGCACTGTGGTCGAGCCGCAGGTTGCCGATCTCACTTCCGAAACCATAGATAGATTGCTTGGCGGCGCACAGATAATTCTTGATGGTACAGACAACTTTGAAACTCGCTACTTGTTGAACGACTACGCGGTTTTCAGTTCGCTTCCATGGATCTACAGTGCTGCGGTAGGCAGCTACGGGGGTACGATGAACATCATCCCCGGCCAGACTGCCTGCCTGGCATGCATTTTCGCGGAGCCTCCCCAGGGTCCCCTCGAAACGTGCGAGACCGCAGGCATTCTGAACTCGGCCGCCAACCTGGTGGCCTCAATTGCAGCGACGGAATGCATTAAATTCCTTGTTGGCGCGGAAGGCCGGATGCGGCGGACTCTGTTGTCGGTCGATGTCTGGGAGAATCACCGCGCCGAAGTGTCCGCGAAGACGCCCCGGTCGGATTGCCGTTGCTGCGGTTTACACAATTTCGTGTACCTCACCGCAGAAGGGCGTCCGCATATCACGCTTTGCGGCAGGAACTCAGTTCAGATTCACGAACGCCGGCGCCCAGTTAATTTTGAGGATTTGAATCAGCGGCTTCGGCCGCACGGCAGGGTGCGTCACAACGATTTTGTGCTGAAGTTTTGGACCACACCCTACGAGATGACAATTTTTCCGGATGGCAGAGCGATTATCAAAGGCACCACAGACTCGGCCGTAGCCCGGAGTCTTTACGCCCGCTATGTTGGTTGCTGAAAAGCCGCTTCTGGCAAGACTTCTGAGGCATCCTCCCGCCAAGACAGCGAATCCAATAACGCCGACAACCTGGTTTAGGAGGTGCGCAATGCGTCAATTTTCAATACTGTCGATTATTTTGATCGCAACCATTTTGGTCTCTGGAGTGGTCACAGCCCAAGTCCCGGCGGCCAGCAGTTATGGCAACGATTATCAGGGTACTCCCGGAACTTATGTCGGGCCATTTGTACCCGTCATGCAAACTCCAATTGTTCACCTGGCCGCACCTCCAGCACAGATCGGGGCCAGTAACGCGACCGCGGGAAATGTCGCCGGGGCATCCAACTCGACGCTTTCCATGAACGGCGGCAACGTGATGCAATCCTCTACCGTGGCGGAGTGGTATGGGCCCGGCGCTCAAATCCAGCCGCTGGAGAATACGAATGAACCCGGCAACCAGCTTTCAGGGGGCCAGGTGGGAACCACGCAGGGTTCCTCACGAAGGTTTCAGTTCGGCGCCGCCACTTTTCAGGATAGTGTGGGGCTCGCCAGGTTGATAGGCAATTCAGCGCACCGCGAACTTCCTAAGAGAACTTTTACTAATGAGGATCTGACCCAGGTGGACTCCAAGACGCAGAAGGCAGGACATTAAACTTGCCAATGTCGCAGCCTTGAAATTCAGCGCTGTGCCACCTTTTGCAGGGTCTCGAAAAATGCCGGGTACGATATGACCGCGGTATCAGCGCCGTCGATCGTAGAATCGCCTGCGGCACGCAGCGCCGCGACCGCGAAAGCCATTGCTATTCTATGGTCTCCGAATGAGGAGAGCTGGGCGCCGTATAACTGCTGGTTTCCGGGAATACTGAGCCCGCCATCGCCTTCTTCAACCTTCGCGCCCATGGCTCTAAGATTGAAAGCAATTGCCGCAATTCTGTCGGACTCCTTCACCCGCAATTCTCGTGCATCACGAATTTCCACCCCCTCGGATGTATAGGGGGCAATGGCCGCCAGCACCGGAATCTCGTCAATAAGGGCCGCCGCGTCTTCTCCTGCTATCTTCCCGCCACGCAGAAGCCCTCCGCGGCCGTCGATTGTCCCCACCAGTTCTCCATTTTTTTCCTCCACCATCAGCAGCGTGATCTTCATCCCCCAATTGATCAGCACGTCGAGTAACCGCGTCCTCGTTGGGTTCATCAGCAACGCGTAGATGACCAATTCAGAGCCCGGAAACAAAGCCGCTGCGCACAAAAAGAAAGCTGCGGTGGAAATATCTGCCGGAATTCGCGCCTCTATAGAGTGCAGTCTCTGTCCGCCCGTTATTTCTGTTTTTTTCCCACGTTGCTGAAGCCCCGCCCCGAAAGCTCGCAATGCCAGTTCTCCATGGTCGCGGGTTCGTATTCCTTCTTCGACAATTGTTGTTCCTTCAGCATAAAGCCCGGCAAAGAGCAACGCGGTCTTGACCTGCGCGCTCGGAACTGGCACCTGATACTCGATGGCGCGTAGATTCCCACCGGAGACGATCAATGGCGCCCGGCCATCTCGGGCTGTGATTCTCGCTCCCATGGCCTCCAGCGGATGAATAATTCGAGCCATGGGCCGCCGCGACAGAGATTCATCACCAACCAGTTCGCTAGTGAATTCCTGACCGGCGAGGATACCGCTCAGCATCCGCATGGTTGAGCCGGAATTGCCGCAATCAAGAGGATTCTGCGGTTGAAGAAGCTTAGGGCCGCGTCCGCGGATTGCAACTGTGTCTCCGCTCTTCTCCCAGTCCACCCCAAGCTCTCTGAGGCAGTTCAGGGTACTGGCACAGTCTGCGCCGGTTGAAAAATTCTCGAGTTTAGTGCTGCCTTCCGCAATTGCGGCGAGCATTGCGTACCGATGCGAGATAGATTTATCCCCTGGCAACTCAAGGGATCCCGTGACGTTTTTGGCTGGATGAATAACAGCGGACAGATTCGTGCTCATTTCGAAGTCACTATAGCGGATTGCAGGGTAGGCGCATCCCTGAAACCACTTGGGGTCCTGCCAGAGTAATTTCACAAACTGAGGGTTTCCCCCACAACAGCAGCACCATAAAACAGGTCGATTGTCTTTCAGGTAACTTACCGCCGGATCCGTGGCTCGTCCGGGAAGAGAAGCAACTAAGCCAGGGACTTCGCCTCGGCTATCGCTTCGTGGAAAACTTCGGCAGGAATTTCTTTCACTTGGACATGAAATTCAAACATAGGAGTTTCAGTACCCCGCCCCCAGCGGTTAACCTCCCAATGCGCCCGGATCATTACAATGTCAGGTCGAGTTGAAAGATCTAACAGGAGAGGATGTTGACCGCGATAGAATTTCTGCGGAAATGAAACCAGAGGTTTTGTTTCCCAGCCTGCGGGCTCGCCAATCGAACCAAACACGCTTATGTCGAGGGACTCCTGCTCAATAATATTTTGAATTTCTAAATGCAACAGGAAGACGCGATGAACGGCACCGGAGATATCGATCGCCGGCCCATCACCCTTAGCGGTTACACGAGTGTTCGCGGGAACCAGATAAGTATCGATCATGGCAGGAAGCCGGATTGTAACAAATGTGCGGGAACCGTAGCGCCGAAATGACCTCAGTCGTCAGGATCGAGCGCCACGCGGCGGTCGTTGAGGAAATGATTGGCGTCAAATTTAGCCGCAAACGGCTGGAATGGCGTTGGCGATTGAGTGAAGTCGAAGCAATCTGAAAGGTCGTCCGCCAGCGAGTCCGCGTATCCCAGCGACGGCAGGTTAAACGTGGCTTCCGTGAATTTAAGCAGGCTGCCGAAATCGTGCGTCACGCGTGATACATAGCCGCGTTTGGCGTACGGAGAAACCACGATCAGCGGCACCCGGAACCCATATTCATACGAGTTCAGTATTTGGGGCGCAACGTGGTCGGGCCAGCCGCCCCAATCATCCCAAGCAATAAGAATCGCGGTGTCGGACCAGTATTGGCTATTGCCAATGGCATTTACCACCGATGCCACCCAAGAGGGCCCGCTGCCATCGTTGACCCCAGCGTGATCGGAGGATTGTCCGCTGGGAATCACCCAGGTGACCTGCGCCAGCTGGCCGTTGGCAATGTCGGTCAAGACCGTGGTCTGCGGAATAATAACTTTTTGCCAGTCAGGACCGAAGCGCAGGTGTTGAATCGAGTTCGGTCCGGTCCAGATCGACCCCGCACCGGGAGTGTAATATCTCCAAGAGATTCCATGGGAGTCCAATAGATCCGGCAAGGTCGCATGCTCAAAGCATGGAAACTGATGGGTGGACTCATCGCCCGTGGGATCAATCATCACTACGGTTTCCCCCGGAGGCCCCGCGCAGCCAGCAATCTTCACGGAATCTTTCGGATAATCCGGATTTTCGGCTGCGAATAAATCGCTGCCAGGCGATGGCGCAGATGTCCCTGAAATTAGAAATTGGTGTGCAGGATAACTTGGCCCCTGATTGGTTTGAAACATTCGATCCGCAAACGTGTATTGCTCAGCCATCTGAAAGTACGGCTGCACTTCTTGCGGATTCACATAGCGGAAATGCGGATTTCGTGGTGGACAGTCCGTTGCACCCTCAGGACACCCCACGGCCACCTCATCGGCCCCGTCCATTTTTCCGCCGTCGTACATTGCGACAAAATCGGCATGCCCGTGCCGCAAATCGTAATCGGTTACAAGGCTGACAGGTTCGAGGGTGACCATATTGCCTGACGAATCGAGCACGGAGTTGGCGATATCGGCGCCCGGCAATCCATGGAACAGGTTGTCGGGGGTTCGGTTCTCCTGGAAGATGACGACAACATGCTTTATGTGAGACTGGATTTGGGGACCTGATGGGGTTGATGTTGATCCGCCCCCGCACCCATGAATGGTAAGTAACAAACCTATGGAGCAGACCGCCGCAAACCCCTCCCAAAAGCCTTTCAGGTTCGTTCGATGCATTACAACCACCGCGCGCCGTCGTTACATTACGGCTGTAACAAACTTAACATCCCCAATTCGTTGGATGCACGCGATTGCTATTGTGTCGTCTCGCTGGGTTGACCGCAGATATGAACCTTGGATTGTCGGGCAAGTTGTTAGACTGACGCCTTTAGGCTCCGGGTCCAACTAACTATACGTGGGCGAAGCGGTCGACGCCTCGCCGCGGGCGTCCGCAGGCTGTTCAGGGCAGGCGCTCAACTTGAGGTTTTGGCAAACAATAGACGGTCCGAACCGCACCCGCAGGAACTCGGGGCCAGCCTTGAAGGGCCCGATTTAGAGTCGCCCGGCCCTCTGGCCAGACAGGCCCTAGATGTCGTAATACAAAGCAAACTCGTAGGGGTGCGGACGCAGCCTGACCGCGTCCACTTCCTTGGAGCGCTTGTAAGCCACATACGTGCTCAGCAGCTCCTCGCTGAAGACATCACCTTTCAGCAGGAAGGCGTGATCTTTTTCCAGGGCATCGAGCGCATCTTCAAGCGATCCGGGCATGGAAGGGACCTTTGCCAGTTCCTCCGGCCCGAGATCATAAATATCCTTGTCGAGCGGCTGCCCAGGATCGATCTTGTTCTCAACCCCGTCCAAACCCGCCATCAGCATGGCAGCGAATGCCAGGTATGGATTGCAACTTGGATCCGGTGGACGGAATTCCACTCGCTTGGCTTTAGGCGATGCCGAATACATCGGAATGCGGCAAGCCGCGGAGCGGTTGCGCCGCGAGTAAGCGAGATTTACCGGGGCCTCGAACCCTGGCACCAGGCGCTTGTAAGAATTCGTGGTGGGGGCAATAATCGCCGCCAGCGCTGGCCCGTGTTTGATTAGCCCGCCGATATACCAGAGAGCGGTTTGCGAGATGCCCGCGTATCCGTCGCCCGCAAAAAGAGGTTTTCCACCCTTCCACAACGACTGATGGGTATGCATTCCGCTGCCATTGTCCTGAAAAATTGGCTTCGGCATAAACGTGACCGTCTTGCCGTATTGATTTGCTACGTTTTTCACGATGTACTTGTAAAGCAACATGCTGTCTGCGGATTTAACCAGCGAATCGAATCGCAAGTCGATTTCCGTTTGGC
>JAFAWN010000365.1 GCA_019241735.1 Terriglobales bacterium | reverse complement strand
CGAACCAACTCAGCGCGTCGGGAGTATGGGAACGCCACATAGGAAGCGCCCGGCAGCTGTTTCTTGCTAAGGCCCACCTGCACGCCTTCGCCGGTTTCGCGAATGACCAATTGAAAAAGCTGCTGGGCCAGCGCAATCAAAAAGTCACGCGCATGGATTTGGTGGAGCGCTTCGGCTACGACACCAAGTTCGCCATGCATGCTTTGCGGCTGGCTCTTGAATGCGAAGAACTCGTCCAAACTGCCGCGCTTAGCTTTCCGAACCCGCACAAAGACACCCTCATCGCGGTCCGCAATGGCGAATGGAAGCAGGAGGATGTGGTCCAAACCGCGCAGCGAGTCCTGCGGGAGTGCGAGCAGTCGATAGCTCAATCACCGCTGCCTGACGAGGTTGATCGAGATGCAGTCGCTGAATTGCTGGCCAGGGCCCACCGTGAGCATTGGCAAGAGCGCGGTCTGTGACTACAGGTTCTTCGACTTCAAGTATTCGCGCATCTGCTTGCCTACGTCAGGGCGCTTTAAGGCGAACTCGACGGTCGCGCGTAGGAAGCCGAATTTGTCGCCGGCGTCGTGGCGGACTCCTTCGAAGTTGTAGCCGAAGATCTTTTCCTTCTTGAGCAGCATCTTCATGCCGTCAGTGAGTTGCAGTTCGCCGCCCGCGCCGAGCGGAGTGCGGTCCAGCGCCTTGAAGATCTCGGGCGTGAGGATGTAGCGGCCGACGATGGCCTGGTTCGACGGATGCTCGCCGTACTTCGGTTTTTCCACGAGATTGTTCACGCTGAAGAGACGGCCGCCGAACTTGCCGCGCACGGTCTTGCCGTCGATGACGCCGTACTGCGAGATGGCGGGGCCATCCACCGCCTGGGTGGCGATGATGGAGGAGCCGGTCTCTTCATAGGCCTTGATCATCTGCTTCAGGCAAGGGACGGGGCCGTCGATCACGTCATCCGCAAGCAAAACGGCGAAGGGCTCGTTGCCGACGAGCTCGCGCGCCATGAGCACGGCGTGGCCGAGGCCGAGGGCCTCCTTCTGGCGGACGTAGGCGACGTGGATCATGTCAGAGATCTGGCGGACGACGGTGAGCAGGTCGGTCTTGCCTTTTTCCTCGAGCAGCTTTTCCAGCTCATAGCTGTGGTCGAAGTGGTCTTCGATGGCGCTTTTGCCGCGTCCGGTAACGATGATGATCTGGTCGCATCCGGCGGCGAGAGCTTCTTCGACGCCGTACTGAATGATGGGCTTGTCCACCAGGGGAAGCATCTCTTTGGGCTGGGCTTTGGTGGCGGGCAAAAAACGGGTGCCCAGGCCGGCCGCGGGAAACACCACTTTAGAAACCTTCTTGGTCATGATCTGCCCTTGTTCTACTAAGTAAACTTTTTTGGATGCTCAGGCCGGTCTAGGCGGCTTGACCGCTGTTCATGGCCTCCGGTCCCGCGGTCCTCGCCCAGGTGTATTGAATGCGATGAATCACGGTGATGGTCGAGAGCACGGCGATAATCCACAGCACGGGAGCCATGCGATTGAATAGAGCACCGATAATGACCAGCACCAGTCGTTCCGGCCGTTCCATAAAACCCACACGACAGGATCCGATGAGCGATTCAGCGCGGGCGCGACTGTAACTCACAATGATCGCGCTAACCATGACAAAAGCCGTGAGCACGATATAAAAAAAGCGCGCTCCACGAGCATAAAACACCAGCAGCCCGAAAAATTGGGAAGCGTCGCTGTAGCGGTCAACTACTGAATCGAAGAAGGCGCCAAAGCGGGTCACGCGATTCTGTGCTCGGGCGACTTCCCCATCCACGAGGTCAAAAAATCCGGAGCCGATGATGATCAATCCGGCGTACAAAAACATGCGCTGCTGATTTTCCGCGGTGGCGTAGCCGAAGAAGAATGCCGCCCATGCATTCACCACCAACCCCATGAAGGTCAAAACATTGGGGTGGATGCGGGTGAGTGCCAGCCAGCGAACGATCGTGCGCAGCAGAACCGCACAGGCTTTGCCGAAGGCACTGGTCCAGGTCATAGACAAAGACTAGTCTGAGGTCATTCCGCCCGGGCCTCATCGTGAATGGTGGTAAGACTCAAGATCTCCAGCTCGCGATTCCCATTCGGTGTGACCACGATGGCAGTGTCGCCCACTTTCTTGTTCAGCAGCGCCCGGCCGATAGGAGAGGTGGTTGAGATCTTGCCAGCGGCTACGTCGGACTCTTCACTGGTGACCAAGTTATACTCTCGTTCCTCATTCTTGGTGTTGTCGTAAACCTTGACGACAGATCCCAGCCCAACCTTGTCCCGGGGAATGTTATTCATGTTGATCATGGAAAGTTCCGCCAACCGCTTCCCCAACTGGCGAACCCGGGCTTTCACATACTCCTGCCGCTGCTTGGCCATGTGATACTCGGCATTTTCGCTGAGGTCACCGAGAGCGGCGGCTTTTTTGATCTCTTTCGGGAGCTCGTGGACCAACTCGCGTTCGAGCGCGTTGATCTCGTCTTGCAGTTTTTTTCGAATATGGTCGGTCATTCTGGCGAAATTATAAACCTTACTTGCGCGAGCGTACTTCGCGATCGGAAATCGAAGCCGGCGAATCCTGCGCGGCTGGCGGAAACATGACGCTCAGGCCATAGGCCAGACTGCTTACTACTAAGTCGTTGAAAATACACGAGCACCGATTCCGTAAATTGTGAATCCGGTGCCGGTAAGCTAGAATGAAGAAGTCTGAGCCGCACTGGGTTGTTCTTTATGAGTGGTAATGGAAACGGTGATTTCCGCATTGGTGATAAAGTCGTTTATACCAACCACGGTGTGGGAATCGTCGAACAAATCGGCAGTCGGACGATTGGGGCGACGGCCGAGAAATATTACCTACTGAACATCAAATCCAGCAATTTAAAGGTCACCATTCCTTTCCACAGCGTGGGGGCGGTGGGCTTGCGGCGGGTGGTAAGGAATGGAGAAGTTCAGAAAATCCTGGATTTTCTCGCGGATGGGGAGACGGAAAACGCCACCGACTGGAAAGACCCTTCAAGGAAAACTCCGACCGTATGCGCACCGGGTCGCTGCTCGAGGTAGCGGCGGTGCTGAAGAACTTGCTGGTATTAAAGGAAACGAAGAGCCTGTCCTTTCGCGAGAAGAAGATGCTCGAGAGGGCTCGTTATTTGCTCGTCAGTGAGCTTGCCTTGGCGCGAAACTGTGAGGAATCTCACATCGAAGGTATTCTCGCCGAGACCTTGTCAA
>JAFAWN010000400.1 GCA_019241735.1 Terriglobales bacterium | reverse complement strand
CGTGCTCGAAAAAGCCGCGCATTACGCGGTTGTGACCGAGGTTGGGCCCGAAGTTATCTCTGGCTCAACCCGCATGAAAGCCGGCACCGCGCAGAAGATGGTGCTCAACATGCTCTCCACCGGAGTCATGATCCGGCTGGGATACGTTTACGGTAACCTGATGATTAACGTCCATGTAAAAAACAAGAAGTTGCTGGAACGTGGATTGACCATCCTCCAACTCGCCGCGGCGACGGATGATTCCGATGCAATACGGACCCGCCGCACCGCCGCCAGAGGTTACGTGGGCGCGGCCGAAATTAATCGAGACACCGCCGTACAAGCGCTCCGCGCCGCGCATAACAGCGTTCCCGTGGCACTACTCATGCTTCGCTGTGGGCTCACACGGGAGGCAGCCATCGGCGCCTTGAAGTCCGCGGCCGGCGATGTCCGGGAGGCAATGGCGAACGCAATAATCGGACACCGCACGCAATCAGTAAAAGGGAGGGTTGTGCCCAGAAAAGCCAAAAAACTTACTAATCAAAGATCAGCACGGCTGACGCGATGACCGTTGTCCAAAGTCCGCGCTTGTCGCCGACGGCGGATTGGGTGACGTTGGCGGTGCGAACGATCTTGTTGGAGATCCGGTAGATTTCTTTTTTTTCATCCCAGGAGCGATCGGGATCAAACTCCACGTTGAGGGTGGTAGCAAGCATCTCCGCAGCCAGCTCCTCGGCATAGTCGCCGGCGGAATCCTCGGTCTCACCGAACGAATGATGCTCGCTCAAATATCCGTATGTATTGCGGTCCGCGGGAATCGCGACGCCGATGCTTGCGGCTAGCAACCGATGGGGCTCGTGGGTGGAGTTTTCTGCTACGACAGAAAACACGACTTCCCCCGGGCTAAGGTATTTGAGGCCCTGTGAACGGGGGATCAATTTACATTGTGGAGGAAAGATTGACGAAACTCTGACCAGGTTCTGCGCTGCGATGCCTGCATCGCGCAGCGCCAGCTCGAAAGAGGTGAGTCTCTCTTTGTGTTTGCCGACCCCCTTGGTAAAGAAAATCCGCGTGGGGACCATGTTTCTGCCCACCTAATTATTCCTCCGCCCAGCGATGATTGAGGGTCAAATCTAACATACAGATAAGTGAACAGACGATGAAAAGCATGGCCAAACAAAAAAAATCCCGGCACCACGGCTAAAGCCGCGCTGCTTTGATTGAGCGTGCGGACCGTCTCAGGATCCCCTGATATGAACTGGTGCCGATCCAATCGGCGGAAACAAGCTGCTCCGCCCCACCGAAAAAAAGCTACTTTGCTGCCGCGACGGAGCTGACTTCAATCTCGTCGCCCTTCACTGTGCCCGAGACCCTAACCTTAGTCCCGGCAAGATTGCTCAGTTGATCCAGCGTCGCTTTGTCATTGCTGTCAAGCGTGTAAACTTTCGTGCCGACCACGAGGGCATACTTAGAACCTTTGCCAACGCAGATTCGAGTGCACTCAGAGGGCTTGACCCCGGGTTCCATATGTTCGGCACCGCACATTGAGTCGCTGACTTTGCCGGTTAGTGATTTTGTCGCGGCGCTGGCGACCGTAGCAGCCATCAAAAGCACCGCCAGCCCTGCCTTATTTAGCCGTTTAGTCTTCAATCTGCCTCCTGAGTTGGAAAGTACGCAGTTAAGATGCGTGCGATTGCCTCATCGATTTCCAGAAACTGCGTCCGCGCCCTTTATTTTTACCGCGATCTCTATAAATGCGAGGGCCGCACGACTCAGTGCCTTATCTTTGCGGAAGACCAGTGCGAGGTCGCGCCGAATCTTTGCGTCGGACATAGGGACGGCGACCAGCACCTTGGCGCGCACGTCTTCCACCACATTCGAGCTCGAGATGAACCCTACGCCGACATCGACGGCGACAAAACGTTTGAGCAACTCGCTCGAGTCCAGTTCCATGGCGTAGCGAGGTTTCAGCCGGCGCTCATGAAACAGGTTTTCGAGTGCGTCGCGGGTGTGCCCTGACTTCGGCAGCACCAGTGGAAACTTTGCGACTTCCGCCGCAGTTGCCGATTCCAATCGGGCCAGAGGATGGTGGGGAGGGGCGATGACCACAAGCTCATCCCGGTGAATGGGAACGATTTTCAGCCGGGGGTCATTCACGGGAAGGGAAACGACACCAAAATCGACGGAATTATCAATCACAGATTCGAGTATCCTGCTATAATCAGACCGGCTGATGTTGACCGCGACTTGGGGATACTGTTTCTTAAATTCGGCGAAGACTTCAGGAAGAATGTGGAGGCAGGTGCCTTCATTGGCGCCCACAATGATCTCGCCCCGAGGCACTCGCTCGCTCTCGGAGATACTGAGTATAACTGCTTTACGGGCCTCAAGTGTTTCTTCAGCATATCTCTGGAACAGCTTGCCAGCAGAGGTAATTGACACCTTTCCCCCGGATCGATCCAGTAGTTTCGCGCCTACTTCTTCTTCAAGCGACCGTATTTGAGAGGAGATTGCTGGCTGGGTGCGGAATCGCTTCTCGGCAGCACGCGAAAAGCTGGAGAGACGCGCAACTTCGAGGAAAGTTTCTAACTGGTCAAAATCCATGGCGTGGCTGTTGCCGGTTCGAGCTTAATTCGGAGGATTGAGGAACCCGAACTGTTCATACTTTGAACGCCGGACTGCGTCCCCAAGGATTGCTCCAGAGTGCATATAGGTCGAAATCGACATAAACTTCGTTTATCTTCCTCATAAAAACAATCAATCACCATTGCACAGTTCCAACGGCTACACTGATTCCGCGTTTATGAACGCAGAGATTGTAGCAGCCGTCTTTTCCCCGTCCCCAATTCAAATTCCGGCTCTTCCCGGCAGATTATTAAGGAGCAGTGAATGGCTGAAGCAAAGGTAAGTCCTAAGATTGATGCAAAGACCGTTCTCGAATTCACGAAAAAACACGGCGTGAAGATGCTGGACTTGCGCTTCACAGACCTGCCGGGGCTCTGGCAGCATATCTCCTATCCGATCGAGCAGTTGAGCGAAGATTCCTTTGAAGAGGGCTTCGGAATGGACGGCTCCTCCATCCGCGGCTGGGCTGCCATCAACGAGAGCGATATGCTGCTGATCCCCGATCCCAGCACACACATGCTAGACCCATTTTTTGAAGCGCCGACTATGGTTATGGTGTGTGACGTCATTGATCCGGTAACCAAGCAGCGCTACGATCGCGATCCCCGCTACATTGCCAAGAAGGCGGAACTTTATCTGGGATCGACCGGAATTGCCGATACCGCGTACTTTGGCGCGGAGGCCGAATTCTTCATCTTTGACAACATCCGATTCGATCAACGCGAGCAGCACGGGTATTACTTCATCGACGCGGAGGAAGGGCGGTGGAACTCCGGCCGCGAGGAAAACAATTTGGGATACCGGCCCCGGTTCAAAGAGGGATACTTCCCGGTCCCCCCAACCGACCATTACCAGGATTT
>JAFAWN010000290.1 GCA_019241735.1 Terriglobales bacterium | reverse complement strand
GTTTGGTTCCAGCTGCACCGCTCGAGCATGTCCACAATCACCTGACGCTCGCAATCCTCGATGATGTCAAACAAGGACGTGTCTCCGCGATGCTCCAGTAACGGAAACGGGCGTCCCCGCCCCACAATCTGATCGGGAAGCAGTTCCGGGCCGATCTGCGGGCCGGCGGAAAGAACTACAGCGCGCTCGATCACGTTCTCCAGTTCGCGAACATTTCCTGGCCATGAGTAATTCAGCAGGGGACGAAGACCCTCCGGCGTGATCTGCCGCAGGGTGCGCTCGTTCTCTTCCGAATAGCGCTGCAGGAAAAAATCAACCAGCAGCGGGATGTCCTCCTTGCGTTGCCGCAACGGTGGGAGATCAATCGTGATGACGTTCAACCGGTAAAACAAATCTTCGCGGAACTTACCCTCGCGCACGTGTTGCGCCAGATCAACATTGGTCGCCGCGATGATGCGCACATCCACTTGTAATTCGTGAACGCCGCCCAGATGCATGAACTTGCGGTCTTGCAGCACCCGCAGAATCTTGCTCTGCGTGTCCAGGCTCATGGTGCCAATCTCATCCAGAAACAGCGTACCCCGGTCTGCAATCTCAAACAAGCCCTTTTTGGAAGCTACCGCGCTGGTAAATGCTCCCTTAACGTGCCCGAAGAGGGTTGATTCCAGCAGGTCTGGCGGCATGGAACCGGTGTTGACGGGGACAAAAGGTCGGTCGCGACGCGGCGAATTCAGATGTATAGCTTTCGCGATCAGTTCCTTGCCGGTCCCACTCTCCCCTTGCAGCAGCACCGTTGACCGGCTCGCCGCCACCTGCGCCACGAGGTCGAAAATCTTCAGCATGGGCTCGCTTTTGCCCACAATGTTTGCAAAATTGTAGCGGTGCTTGAGCGCGCGCTTAAGCTGAACGTTCTCCTCTTCCGCTTTATAACGGGCGATGGCAGAGCGCACATCCGCCATCAGTTTTTCGTTGTCCCAAGGTTTCTGGACGAAATTGGTGGCCCCCGCCTGCATCGCCTTGACCGCATTTTCCACGGTCCCGTAGGCGGTGATCATGATCACAGAAAGGAGTGGATGATGGAGCCGGATGTCACCCAGCAGGTCAATGCCGTCGCGTCCGGGCAATGCGAAATCCAGCAGGACCAGATCGAAACTGCTTTCGCCTATTTTGGCCAGCCCTTCTTCGCCGCTCGCCGCAAGCTCGACCGCATACCCTTCCATTTCGAGAAGGGCCTGCAACGATTCTCTGATTTCCGCTTCATCGTCGATTATCAGCACTAGGCCGGCGCTGTTGGAAGAGGACGACCTACCCCCGCGCCGGGGGACCAGCACCGGTCCGTCCGGCACGATAGCGTCCGGCATGGCTGCCTCAGGCATGGATTGCCTTCCTGATCAGCGGGAAATCCAAATAAAAAGTGGTGCCTTCGCCGGGCCGGCTCTCCACTCGAATCTTGCCGGCATGCTCCTGAATGATGCCGTAGCTCACTGACAAGCCCAGGCCGGTTCCCCGTCCCTGACCTTCCCGCGGGGTAGTCTTGGTGGTGAAAAACGGATCGTAAATGCGCTGTATGTGTTCCTGCGCGATCCCGCTGCCGGTGTCAGAAACCTGGGCGCTGACAAAATCCCCGTTCGACGTGGTAACCCGCAGCGTTCCTCCACCCGGCATGGCGTCGCGGGCATTCAGGAACAAGTTCAGGAACACCTGTTGCAGGCGGCCTGCATTTCCGCAGATTGGCGGCAGGTTCCCTGCCAGTTCATCCTGGATCTTGATGTTCGAGGTCTTAAACTGATGCTCGAGCAGCGCCAGCGTGTCCACAATAATCTTGTTCACATCCACGTCGGAGAACTCGGTGCCGCTGGTGCGCGAGAAATTCAGCAGGTTGTTGACGATTTCCGAGGCCCGGAAAGTCTGCCGCGTGATTTTATCCAGTAGAGCGCCCTTCGAGGTGTCGTTTTGCAATTGCTTTGACAGCATTTGCGCATAAGAAGAAATGACCGCCAGCGGCGTGTTAACCTCATGCGCCACGCCGGCTGCCAGCAATCCAATCGACGATAATTTATCTGCCTGCGAAAGCTGCGATTCCAGCTCAATACGCTCGGTGATGTCATCCATGATGATCAGGCGGCCGATCACATTAAATTTCTTGGTAACCAAGGGGGCGATGGCAACGTTGACCACGCGATTTTCCCCCGTCGGGGTTCCGAGCCTGAATTTATAAAGATTGTGGATGCCGGGGTTCTGCCTCACCCGGTAAAACTCTTCGACAAAAGCCGCGGGGAAAATTTCGCTTAGCGATCGAGTCAAGGCTTGCCGGCGAGGCAGCGCGTACATGACCTCCATCTGCGAATTCCACGACTCCACCCGGTCCTCGAGATCCACCGCCAGCACGCCGACGTTGATGGATTCCACGATGTTCTCGTTGAAATCCTTCAGTCTCTCGTATTCCGCCGCTTTTTGTTCCAGCGAGGCGTACAGACGGGCGTTCTGGATCGCAATCCCCAGGTATCCCGCCAGCGTCTCCAGCAGTTCCACGTCTTCACTCGAAAGGAAGTCCCCCTCCACGGTCTTGCCTAGTCCCAGCATCGCAATCACGTGCTTCTGCGCGTGGCAGGGAATGTAGTAATTGAAGTCGAGCTTGGATATGGTTTGCTGTGCCGTTGGCGTTTCTTTAACCACCTGATGAGTATTGTCGAAGAACAGATGACCAGCTTCCATTTCTGGCCGCGCCACACCCAGAAACCCCAGATCGAGATTGCTGAGGTCAGCGACGCCCAGCGACTTGGCCAGCATGAACTGATTGCCTGAATCCTCGCGCGCGAGAAAAATTGCCATCCGATCGACCAGCAGCGTTCGCGACAGACGTTCCACTACTGCGCTGAGCATCCGGTCCAGATCAGTCTCCGCGCTGAGTTCGCGTCCAAACTCAATCAGGGTTTGCCGGTAGTCGTAGCCGGTGCGGTAAAAAAATTGATCAATGCGCTGCTGGATCCACTTCCGGATCGGATCAAAGAGCAGCGCGGTCACGACGATTGCCAGCACCAGGCCAATTGGTCCGGAGCTGGGAATCTGCATATGCACCAGTTCCGCAACTGCCGCCACCACCGCGAAATAGGTCCCGGCAATTGCCGCAGCCGCCAGGGTGTAGATCATGCCGCGCTTGAAAATCAGATCTACGTCCATCAACCGGTAACGGAAAATGGCGTATCCGAAAGTCAGCGGAAGTAGACCCAACGACAGCACCGAAACCTTCATCAAGGCCGTCGGCAGGGCCCCGCTTAAATACGGAATCACATAAAAAAGCGTGAATGGCGTGATGGCCAGGATGGTCCCGCGAGTCACCCACTTCAATTGTTGGCGCAAGATT
Source organism: Terriglobales bacterium (assembly GCA_019241735.1). Lineage (GTDB taxonomy): Bacteria > Acidobacteriota > Terriglobia > Terriglobales > Acidobacteriaceae > JAFAWN01. The sequence goes on along the minus strand of JAFAWN010000290.1, from coordinate 5,298 downwards.
GGAGTCTTTGCCCGCCGGTAGCTGAACCAGAGCACCGCTCCCGCGCCGACAAAAAATGCTGCCAGGTAGCCCATCTGCAGGCGGTCCAGATTCCAGATCAAGGATCCGGTCGCCTTCATAAATTTCAACGCAATCACGTGCGTAATCAGCAGCACCGTTCCCGGTATGTAAAGCGCGGGTAAGACCCATTTATGCTTGCGCACAAACCAGCGTTTTTCCGGGAAGGTCATGGCAAAGTGCAGGAAAAGCGCGGGCTGCAGCAGCCAAGCCACCACATTGCTCCAATAGATTGTCCAGTCGAAGGGATTGAATTTCCCGGTGTACTTGAAGGCGTAAAAAATGAAAGAGACCAGGCAGAAGATATAAAAATGCGTGGAGCTGGGGGCGGTCCAGCGCCGCAGCAGTACATAGACCCCAATACCGAGATAAATCAGCGCGATCAGACGCAGCCAGTTATTAAAGGAGCGGTCGGCCGGCTCCAGCACCACGACGGTATCCACTGGCACCGATTGCCGGATCAGCGAATACGTCACCTTCGACCACGCGCCGGTGCGGTAAAGCTGGCGGCTCAGCGCCGCGGTATTGTTCACCGGATGCTGATCGATGGCGGTGAGCCTGTCTCCCGGCACAATCCCTGCCCTCGTCCCCGGCCCGTCTGGAGCAACTCTTGTGGCGGTCAGATCGGCCCCGTGTTCTACCCACCACACACCGTCCGAGGGGCTGGGGAAATCCTTCTCTTTCTGGAAATTGATCCACGCCAGGGTCACAGCCGCGATTGTCAGAAGGAAGAGCGCTGCCGCGGTGAAGCGAGTTTGAAAATCCTTGTTCATGGGCCGCGCCGACGTCGCAGTGGCAGAAGTAAAATGCCCCCGAACGCATGTGCACGTTCTCTGCCACGACACTAAACCGTGTCCCGATGATTAAGTTGCGCTAAAGAAAAGACTTTCCTGATTATATGAGCCCAGCCCCCCATAATTCTACGTTTTTTGGAATACGTATGTGCCAATTTGTAAGTAACTGCCGGGTAGTGTGTTACGTCGCCTATGTTCATTCATATTGGCCCGCAGGAGCTGAATTAGGGGTGCAGCCGTCTTGATCTAGCGGGCTCGCGGATTATGGGCGAGCCGCAATCAATACGCTTTCGCACCGTGCACTTGGCGAATGAAGTAACCCTGAATGAAGACTCGGCAAGTTGCTTCTTTTAGGCGATTGGACTAGAGTCCGCTTGGCAATAACCGCTTGTAAAAGCGTAAAGGAGAAGAGGCTATGTCGATTAAAAGATGGCAGCTGTCGGTAAGTGCACTATGCCTTGTATTGGTGGTGGCGATGGTGACTCCGGTTGCGGTGGCCAAGAGCGCAGATACAAAGAGTGTGGAAGCGGCGATCAAGAAGCTGGAGATGGATTCAATTAAAGCCGACATGGCCGGGCAGAACGGGTCATGGATGAAAGAGCACAACACCAGCGATTACACGATGGGCACAAGCTGGGGAGCATGGGAGGCGAACGACGAGTTGCAGAAGGATGCCGCCGATACGGCCCACAACAAGAGTACCAGGCGGGATATCAGCGACATGAAGGTAAGCGTCTATGGCAACCATACCGCGATAGCGCGGTACAAGGAATCCTACGACTTGATGATCAAGGGTGAGCATCGCGCGCGCACAATCCTGACAACGGACACCTGGGTCAACGAGAATGGCGCCTGGAAGCTGGCGGCATCACACAGCTCGCAGGCGGACCAGAAGATCGGCGATTAAGGTTGATTTTACTAAGGGCCGCTGAGCGATCAGCAGCATTTTGTGGTTGGAATTGGCGTCGCCAGCCGAACAATGTTCGGGAAAGCAAATTTGACGCGCAGAGTCTAAAAAGGGCACTATAAGGGCTTCGAGTGAGAGCGCTTCGTCAGTGTTGCGGGTCCCGAAGACCGCACGACCTAATTTAAAAGGAGAACGAATAATGTTGAAAAAACTGTTTGGAGCTATTTTGGGAACACTTTTTGTATTCGCCCTGACCATGGCAGCGGCCCAGGAATCCACGACCACGACGACGACCCAGACTCCGTCCGCCGCGCCGACTCAAAGCACTACAACCACAACGTCGCAGGATCAACCTGCCGCCCAGGGACAGACCACTCAGAGTACCCACACCACCGAGAAATACAAACATCACCACCACAAGGTGAAGAAGGAAACGGACACGACCACCACCACCGCCAACCCTACACCAGCGACTCACACTGAATCGACCACCACCACTACTACGCCACCGCCGCCGCAGACCGAAACGACGACGACGACAACAACTCCACCGCAAAAGAGGTAGTTGGAGTTGGAATTTGCAGGGCCGACTGGAAGCGGACGCTTCCTGCGGTTTCCCTAGAAATAGGACCGGGGGTTCTGAGAAACCTCACTCTATGGCGGAGAGGGAGGGATTCGAACCCCCGATACGGTTTCCCGTATTCCAGTTTTCAAGACTGGCGCCTTCAACCACTCGGCCACCTCTCCGCATTGCTCCAGTTTACCCTGCGCCCGACGAACTAAGCCGTGACGAAAATCATTGGCTTGGCCTGCGGTTTGATCTCCCCTATTTCCAGCGCTGGAACGCTTGCGGCCCGAAGCGCGTCCATTAATTTTGTAGACGCTTCCCCCGCCACCGCTATCAGCAATCCTCCTGCAGTCTGCGGATCGAACAGCAGAGTTTTCAAGTCGGCGTCGGTCCCGGACTCATAACCAACCAGGCACTCGGCAAACTCGCGATTCGCTTTCAATCCAGCGGGAATGTGGCCGGCGCGCACGCAGTCCAAAGCACCTTCAAGCAAGGGTATCCGGCTGGCGAACAACTGAATTGACACATTCGACGCCAGCGCCACCTCGCGGGCGTGGGCGATCAAGCCAAAACCGGTGACATCCGTCATGGCATGAACCTTCCCGCCCACTTGATCACTGGAACCGGCTTCGGCTCCCGCCGCGAAGTTTAAAACAACTTCCGCCGCCTTTTTATTCAGCGTAGTCATAGAGCTGATTGCGGCATCCACCCAGGACTGCTTCGCCTCGCCTTTTTTTATAGCGGTGCAGATCACTCCGGTGCCCAATGCCTTAGTGAACAGCAAGCGATCGCCAGGCTTCGCGCCAGCGTTGGTAAGCACTTTACTGGGATCGACCAATCCTGTGACCGAATATCCGAATTTCGTTTCCTCGTCGCGCACGCTGTGCCCGCCGATCACCGTACAACCGGCTTCAGACATTTTGGAAAGACCGCCGCGCAGAATCTGCTCCAGCACGTCAAGGTCGCCGCTCCCCGGAAAACAAACGTGGGCCAGCGCGGTGACCGGCCTTCCGCCCATGGCATAAACGTCGCTCAATGCATTGACCGCGGCGATCTGGCCAAAGGTGTAGGGATCGTCCACCATGGGCGTAAAAAAATCGACCGTCTGCGCCAGTGCCAGGCCCGGGCCAATTTGATAGATCCCCGCATCGTCGGCGTGATCGAAACCTACCAGCACATTTGGATCATGCTGCCGCGGCAATTTCCCCAGAATCTGATCGAGAATGGCCGGACCTAGTTTCGAAGCGCAGCCTCCGGCTTTTACGGTTTCAGTCAGTCGGAATGTTTTGGCTCCGGTCATCAAAATGGGTGGAAGGCAATCATCGTTAGCTTACTGCGTCGCCACCTCCGCCACCTGTACTTCGGGGTACTGGTAGGCCCATTGGTCGCTTATATGCTCAAAAGTGAGCCGGAATGGCTGGCTCTGGCCGGGGGCGAGCGGAGAAGTGTTGAGATCGAATGCTGCGGGATACGGTCCCACCGTCCTCAACACGTGGAGGGGAACATCTTCCACCTGCACCGTCTGACCCACGGCGTCTTTAAATATCACGTGAACCGTCGCGTGGGTGACCGTACGGTTACCGGTGTTGGTCACTGTCCCATCGAGGTAAGTGAACAAAGATCCGGCAAAGTTTTCCGCGGTACTCATCTTTAAGCCGGAAAGCTGAAGGTTGGCGGAATAAGAACTCGGGAGCGCCGAAGTTTTGGGTTTGTTGCGAACGGAAAAGACGGTGGCAGCAACGACAACAATTACCATCGCGACGCCCAGTAGAATAAAACGCCAGCGCGAATCGCGCTCATCGCCCAATGCTGGCGAAGGATTCATCAATCCGCCCATGGCGCAGATTGTACTACCCAGACGCGGAGGCGCCGCCCCGGCGCGGGAATTCATCCCGAAAGATCACAGAGAGTAAGATGATGCCTCCGCCGCAGATGAAAGGCTCGCCAGATTCTGTTTGCAGCCCAGAAGAAGTGCGAGGAATTGGACCATAAACAATATTTCCATGACCGGGTTTCTGCACGATAATCTCAGAAGGAAACACCCTCATGTATTGCCCTCAATGCGGGACTGAGAATCCTGCCGGCGAAACCCGCTGCCAAAAATGCACCACGGTTTTGCCCGCGCTGACGATGGAATTCGACGCGGAGACTATTGCCGCGCCGGCGGCTGCAAGGCCCGATCCCGCCCTCGAGCAAACTATGACTTCGGCGGGACCAGCGCCCGGCGCTCCCAGGCCGATCTCTAGTTTTCACAAATTTGCCAACGGCAATGTCATCGGCAATCGCTACGAAATTCTGCAACTGCTGGGGGAAGGCGGCATGGGCGCGGTTTACAAAGTCCGCGACCGCGAAGTGAACCGGGTGATGGCGTTGAAGATGATTCGCGCCGACCTCGCCAGCCATCCCGAAGTGCTCGCGCGCTTTACCCAGGAACTGGTGCTCGCCCGCCAAGTCACGCACCGCAACGTCATACGCCTATTCGATCTCGGTGAAGCCGATGGGGTGAAGTTCATCACCATGGACTTCATCGAAGGCCGCGATCTTAAATCGCTGCTGACCGAAAAAAGCAAATTCACTCCCGAGGAGGCCGTTCGAGTTATGGCGCAGGTGTGCCGCGCGCTCGATGCCGCACACACCGAAGGCGTCGTGCACCGAGATCTGAAACCGCAAAACATCATGGTGGACGCGAAAGGCCGCGTCACCGTAATGGATTTCGGAATCGCGCGTTCCGCCGAAGCCACCGGCATGACTCAGACCGGCGCGCTGATAGGGACGCCGGAATACATGTCTCCGGAACAGGCCCGTGGCGAGGTGGCGGGCGTGCCGTCGGATCTGTTTACCCTCGGCATAATTTTTTACGAGCTCCTTACCGGCATAACTCCTTACAAAGCAGACACCGCCCTGGCCAGCCTGCTCAAGCGTACCCAGGAGCGCGCCCGCGCCCCAATTGATCACGATCGCTCGATTCCTCC
>JAFAWN010000154.1 GCA_019241735.1 Terriglobales bacterium | reverse complement strand
CAGCCGGAAATGAGGTCACCGTGTTCACTCTCGGTCGGGCCAAGTCCTGAGCGAGCGCTGCAACAGTGAGTAAGGATAGCGCAATAATCCGAAAAGTTCTCGTCATTTGGGCTATATCCCTAGTTTATATTGACGTTCTAAAGCCCTGTGGAAATCATAAAGACCCACTACCCCCGGATGAGTTGACGTTGCTGCACTGCGGCGGTACCCTTAGATTAATGGCAATTGAGTGCATTCTCACTCCCAGCACTTCGATGCGCCTCCTCTAGGACCAAATATATTTGTTAACGCGTATAGCTGCGCTCCGTCCTCGAAAACCCACATCTAAGATCGCGCGGCGCTTTTTGCACTCTAGTCGCCAGCAGCCCAGTGATTAATGGAATGAAGAAGAATATCGAGATTACCCCCAGCATCGAGACCCTGTTTGGCGCCCGGGACGAAAATTTGCGGGTCCTCGAAGACGGGCTCAATGTCGCGATCCGTCTCCGTTCAGATGCAATTGAGCTCGAAGGGGCGGCGCGCGACGTGGGCCGGGCGGAGCACGTTTTCAGCGATTACGATTACCTGCAACGAACTGGCCATGTGTTCAGCAATGGCGACCTGAACAGCATGCTGCGGGTGCTGATCGCCGACCCCAAGGCATCGTTGAGGGCTTTAGCCGAGGCCGGACGCCAGCGCTCGTTCGGGCGGCGCACAGTTCAGCCCAAGAGCATCAACCAGCGGCGGTATCTTGAAGCCATTGAAAGCCATGACATGGTATTTGGCATTGGACCGGCGGGAACCGGCAAAACATATCTGGCCGTTGCCATGGCAATTTCCGCCCTCTTATCCAAGCGCGTGAATCGGATCATTCTGGCACGCCCTGCGGTCGAAGCCGGAGAACGGCTGGGATTTCTGCCCGGCACGCTGCAAGAGAAGATCGATCCCTACCTGCGGCCTTTGTACGATGCACTCTACGACATGATCGAGCCGGAGAAGGTCGATCGCTATCTGGAAAAAAATGTGATCGAGATCGCTCCCATCGCGTTCATGCGGGGACGCACTCTGAACGATTCTTTCGTGATCCTGGATGAGGCGCAAAATACCACCTCCGAGCAGATGAAGATGTTCGTTACCCGGCTGGGATTCAATTCGAAGGCGGTCATTACGGGGGACGTCACTCAGATTGACTTGCCTAATGCGCGGCGCAGCGGCCTTCTGGAGGCTTCGGACGTGCTGAAGCGCGTAGAAGGGCTCACTTTCATTTACTTCGATGAGGGCGACGTGGTGCGCCACCACCTGGTGCAGCGCATTATTCGCGCCTACGACGAGCATAAAGTGAGGGCCGAAGGACAACAGATACAGCTGCTCGACTCCAGGTCTTCACCTGATGGCGGCAATGCGCAGCGATCCAATCGGCTTGAAAATGCCGTGGACGGAGTGACGGAAACAGAAATTCAGCAATAGCGCGCAGCATTCGAGGGGGGCGCCGGCAATGGGCCCTCCTAATTATTTGCGCGAAGTTTGGCAGCACAACCGGAATGGTGATTCTCAAACACAAAGTGCCAGGATTGACCGCACTCGCGTTGTCACGATTCGTGCAGCGCGCCAAGCGTGTGGAAAAACTGAAGGGAACGGTGGACGTGTTGGTGACCACCAGCCGGGAAATCCGCGAATTGAACCGCCGATTCCGCGGCGAAAATAGAACCACGGATGTACTTTCTTTTCCAGCAGGCTTGGATTTTGCCGGTAAAGCCCATGGGGATATTGCCATTTCAGCCGAACTCGCCGCTCACAATGCTGACGCTCTAGGCCACTCTGCCGCCGAGGAGGTCAAGCTTCTCACCTTGCACGGCATCCTTCACCTGGCTGGCTACGATCATGAGGAAGACGGCGGAGAAATGGCAAACCGTGAGGAATGGGCGAGGAAAACCCTTGGGTTGCCAATGGGATTGATCACTAGAACGATACCGCGCTCCCCCCGGAGGCAAGCATCATGATCCTTGGGGTGGCGCTGGCATTCGCGTTGATGCTCGGTCTTCTGACGCTGGCTTCTTATGTGGACAGGCTTTACGCCGAAATTGGCAAATTCCTTTCGCGTGAGTTTCAGCTCAATATTGACGCCTTCGAACAGAAGGTCGAACCCAAATTAGGGGTGAGCCGCACCCGTGCAGCGCTGTCGATGGCGGTGGTTTCGCAACTCACCACTGCCGCGATTGCGATGATGGTCGGTTTTGTGGTGTTCCGTGATGGCGCCTGGAGCGCGCGGGAAATCCTTCAAGGAACCCTAAGCCTGATATTGATAGTGATAATTTTTAACCGCTTTCTACCCTTCGTCTTCTTCTCCCGCACCAGGGGACTGTGGCTGGAACGATGGGTTTGGCTGCTGCGCACTCTTATTTACATGACCCTGCCGATCACCATTGCTTTAGGGTTCCTGCAATCCGTAGTGGCCTTGACCCGGGAGCATTCCGAGGAACAACCGGAGAGCCAGGCCGAAGCGGTTGAGGCCTTGATCGAGGCGGGCCAGGAAGAGGGAATTCTTGACGAAAGCAATCGTGACCTCATCCAGTCAGTGGTCGAATTTGGCGAGAAGACGGTCCGCGAGGCAATGAAGCCCAGACCGGAAATCGTCGCGGTTTCTTCAAACACTACCGTCGAGCAGTTTATTGAGATGTTGCGCCTCAAGCCCTTTTCGCGAGTACCGGTTTTCGAGGGCACAATCCACAACATTAAGGGGATCGTTTACGCTCAGGACGTTCTCCAGGTTACAGATGCTGAGGCACGATCCCGCACTGTGGACAGCCTGATGCGCAAGGACCTCTATTTTGTTCCTGAGAGCAAATTGAGCAGTGACCTCTTGCGTGAGATGCAGAGAAACAATCTCCGCATGGCGATTGTTGTCGATGAATACGGCGGGGTCGCGGGGTTGGTCACCATTGAGGACCTGGTAGAAGAGATTGTGGGCGAAATCGGCGACGAGCATGAGAAGGCCCAGGTCGTCCGGGAAGGGGACCAATCCTACGTCGTGCCCGGCAGCATGGATATCGACCGGCTGGACGAGTTATTCGGAATGCGGCTCGAGGGCAAAGAGTCCACGACCATTGCCGGGTTGGTGAGTGAAATGGCGGGAAGGATTCCCCACAATGGCGAGGTCATCGAAGCTGATGGCCTGCGCTTCGAGGTGCTTCAATCCACCGGCCGCCGGGTGGAACGTCTGCGGGTATCTGTGGCGCAGCCAACCCAGCTCAAGCTGATGTAGACTGGCTGCCGCGTATGGCATTTCGCTCCGGTTTCGTCTGCATTCTCGGCCGCCCCAATGCCGGCAAATCAACCCTGTTGAATGCCCTCGTGGGCGAGAAGCTTGCCATTGTCAGCCCCAAGCCGCAAACCACCCGTAACCGCATCCTCGGGGTATTGCATATACCGCGGCGCAAGGGCAGGCAAGCGGCTCAGGTAATCCTTCTCGATACACCGGGAATACATCAGCCGGCGAGCCTGTTGGGACGAAGGATGATGGGAGAAGTACACGAGGCTCTGGAAGGCTGCGACCTTTCATTGCTGATCGTGGATGCTACCCGCAAGTTCGAGGCGGAGGATCGCTCCGTGCTCAATATGATCAGAAGGGCAAAGACTCCGGCGCTTCTTCTCTTAAATAAGATTGACCTCTTGCACAGCGACAAGGGAAAGCTCTTGCCGCTGATTGATTCCTGGTCGAAGCTGCACTCTTTTAAACAAATTATCCCGCTCTCGGCCAAAAAGCGCGAAGGTCTCGACGTCCTGTTGGAAACCATACTGCAGGGGCTGCCAGAGGGTCCGCGCTACTTTCCTGAGGACCAGATTACCGACCAGCCCGAGCGTTTCATGGCGGCCGAGATTATCCGCGAACAAATTCTCTTCGAAACCAGCGAGGAGGTCCCCTACTCCACCAGTGTGGTCATCGAGGAGTTCGAGGAAAAGGGCAGCCTAACACGCATTGCTGCGGCAATCTTTTGCGAACGCGAGGGGCAAAAGGGAATTCTGGTCGGCAAAGGCGGACTCATGCTGAAGAAAATCGGGACGTCGGCCCGGATGGAAATTGAAACCATGCTCGGCACCCGGGTCTTTCTGGAACTCTTCGTAAAAGTTCGCGCCGATTGGCGGGACTCACACGATTTTGTAGAGCAACTCGACTGGCGCCGGCAACTGGAGCAGCTTTCGGGGCGCGCGAAAGTGTGATTTTTCGCCCTACAGCACTCCTGCTAGAGCTGCATCTGTTTTACTATCTAAGCCCACAATGCCTTCCAACTCTGCGAATCCTGATCTTCCCGCAGCGGTAAATTTTGATCCCACCCGGGCTGCCATACGGCTGAAGCTGTCGCTGGCCGGTGAGCGCAATGCGGTTGCGCCGGTAGTGGACAGCGTGCTGCGAATGATCGGTCAGGAACAATGCCTGGAGGGGAAGCAGGACCTACTCGAGTTGGTGTTAACCGAGGCGCTGGCGAATGCGGTGGAACATGGCGCGAAAGGCGATGCGTCAAAAGTAGTGCACTGTGAGATTGCATGTGACAATGCCCAGGGAATTTTCATCGCGGTGCGGGACCCGGGGACGGGGTATGATCCCTCGAAGATTGCAAATCCCGTCCATGAGGAAAACGTGCTTTCCGAGGGCGGCCGCGGTATTTTCCTGATTACTCAGCTCATGGATGAGGTCAAATTCCTGAACCATGGCACCGAGATCCAGATGGTAAAACGCTGATTGGTGCAACTATTCTTTCGCGGCAATGCCCAGGGTCTTCATTTTCCGGTAAAGATGGCTGCGTTCCAGCCCCAGCACTTCTGCCGTGCGGCTTACGTTGCCGTGATGCTCATCCAGTTTCTTCAGGATATAGTCGCGTTCATAGGCGGCTCTGGCCTCATGCAGCGATGAAAATTCCGCTCCCGCCGGACGCCGCGCGCCATCGCGATAAATCAGCGGCGGAAGATGCTTGCGCTCAAAACGGCTGGTCGTGGGGTTCATAATCACTATCCGTTCGATCACGTTTCGCAGCTCGCGCACATTGCCAGGCCACGCATAACGCATTAGGGCGTCAACGGCGTCGTCAGCGATTTCACGGGGGCGGCGTCCGTAGGCGGCGGAAAATTCCTTCATAAAATGACGCGCCAGCAGCGGGATATCTTCTTTGCGCTCGCGCAATGGCGGGACGGAGAAAGGAATTACGTTCAAGCGATAGAACAGATCCTCTCGAAAGTTGCCGCGCGAAATCTCCTCTTCCAGGTCCTTGTTGGTAGAGGCGATGACACGTGTATCCACGGTGACGGTTTCGTCGCTCCCCACCGGGGAAAATCGCTGCTCGTCGAGGGTCCTCAAGACCTTGGACTGGGTCTTAAGGCTCATGTCCCCAATTTCATCCAGAAACAAGGTTCCGCCGTGCGCTTTCTGAAATTTTCCTTCTTTATCAGCCGTTGCCGCGAGAAATGATCCTTTGCGGTGGCCGAAAAGTTCGCTCTCAATCAAATCTTCTGGAATCGCGGCACAATTTACTTCGACGAACATCTCATCTTTGCGCAGGCTGCGCGCATGTATCGCATGCGCAACCAGCTCTTTCCCGCTTCCCGATTCCCCGTACACCAGCACCCTGCCGTTGGTGGGCGCCATCAATTGAATCTGCTGTCGCAACGCTTTAGTAGGAACACTTTCTCCGACGATTACGCTGCGGGGGGTGAGCTGCTTCTTGAGGTCCCGGTTTTCCTGCCGCAGGCGTTTGGCGTCCAGGGCGTGCTTGAGCAGGATTAAAGTTTTTTCAATCGAGAGCGGCTTTTCCAGGAAGTCATAAGCCCCAAGCTTGGTCGCGCGCACCGCCGTTTCAATCGTCCCATGGCCGGAAATCATTATGACCTCCGGGGCGGTTTCGCTGTCGCGAATTCGCTGCAGCGTTTCCAGGCCATCTATCCCCGGAAGCCAGACATCCAGGAGCACAACGTCGAAAGCGCGCTTGCGCAGCATCTCCAGGCAGGCTTCCCCGCTCTCGGTAGTTGAAGCCTGGTAGCCTTCATCCTCCAGCACCCCCTTGAGGGACTGCCGGATACTCGATTCGTCGTCCACGATCAAAATGTTAGACATGCTGTAGGGAGGCAACGCCCGCGCTCTCGAGAGCGACGGGAAGCTCCACGACGAAGCGCGCGCCGGCGGGCCGGTTTTCTTCCACGCGAATAGACCCGTGATGATCTTCGATGATGCGGCTTACAATTGCGAGTCCGAGGCCAGTCCCCCGCTTCTTGGTGGAAAAGTAGGGCAGAAAAAGCCGCTCCTTCAATTCCTGGGTTACACCGTGGCCGGTGTCCGCAACGATAACCTCAACTGCATCGTGGCTCGCTACCAGCGACGTCGAAATTTCAATTTCGCGCACGGCAGCTCCGCTCATCGCCTCCGCGGCGTTATCGACGAGGTTTGCCAAGGCCCGTTTTATAGCATCGGAATCCGCCATAACTGTGGGTAGATCCGGGGCCAGAAACGTACGTACGCGGATGTTATCCAAACGCCCATTGAACATCGACAAAGCATTCTCCACGATAGAATTTATGTCGGCAGGCTGAGGCTGTGCGGTAGGAAACCGCGCTAAGGTGGAGAATTCGTCGACCAGGGTGCGCACTGTGTCCACGGAGCCGGCGATTGTCTCGGCACAGTTATGAAGAATCGCCAGCCCCTCCGCATCGAGAGCTGTTCCCCGCTCCAGATGCCGGCGAATGCGCTCGGCCGAGAGTGCGATCGGGGTCAGCGGGTTCTTGATCTCGTGCGCCACCCGCCGCGCGACCTCACGCCACGCCGCCTGCTTTTGCGCCTTCAGGACGTCAGACAAGTCCTCGAAGACCATTACATAACCCAGACGGCGCCCCTGATGTTGGAGAGTCGCCACGGTGACGGCGGTGTTCAGCTTTACCCGCTGTATGGAAATTTCCATTTGAGTGGTGGTCGTGCCCATACGATCAGCACGTCGCAGCAGCGGTTCCAGGCCTTCCAGGATGTCCTCCGGAAACACATCGCGCAGAACTGCGCCGATCAGGATGCCGGAGGCGCCGGATTCCTCACCACGGGAGTGAAACAACCTTAGCAAGGCCTGATTCACGTGGGTGATGCGACGGTCTGCATCGAGCGAAAGCACGCCGGTGGGGATACTCTCCAGAATGGTTTCAATGTGGCGGTGGCGCTGCTCTAATGCGATGTTGGCTTCGCCCAGCTCATGGCTGGATGCTTCGATCTGGCGGCGGCTGGCTTCAAGTTCTTCCGCCATGCGATTAAACGATCGCACCAAGTCTCCGATTTCATCCGCCGCCATCACGTCAACCCGGTAGTCAAGACGTCCCCGGGAAATCTCTTGCGTGGCTTCGGCCAGCGCGGCCACAGGGCGTGTGACCAGCTTGGAAAGAAAGAGCGCCAGCCAAGTGGTAGCAAACAGAACCAGCACTGTGAGCAACATTAGCAAACCCATGTAGGTGCGACGCACGAGCTTGCGTTGCCGGCTGAGTTCCAGGTATCGCCTCTGGCTCGCTTCCACCTGTCGGAGAGTCTCGGAGAATTTACGCGGCAATGGAGTCGCTACCACGATCAATCCATGCCCATCGACCGGTGCACTTCCAAGGATGTAGTCGGTCTGATTCCAGGTAAGGTGCATCGGAGGTCCAGAGGCAGCCATTGCAGTTGGCAGCTTTGATTTCAGCTGGTCCCATGCAGCAGGCGTCCCAAAACTTGCCTCGGCGATGTTATCTGGCGAGGATAGTGCCACCACAAACCCGCCCTGGAGTTCAACTTCACGCCGGCGAAATTCATTAACCAGCGTGGAGAAGTTATCGCTCGAATAGGCTCGTTGCGTTTCCGGAGAGGCTGCAATGGCAACCGCTTCCACATTCGCGTTCTCCTGCGCATAAGTGGAGAGCAGTGACGCCATGGTTGCTGTGTCTTCCCTGACCTCTTCAACCGGACGAGAGAACCATTTGTCGATGGAACGGTTCATCAGTCCATAGGCGAACCAGAACATCACAATAACCGGCAGGAACGATAGCAGCAGGCTGGCTACAACCATGCGGGTGCGGAACTTTGATCCCAGCACTCCGAGCCGGCGCTCGGCAAAAACTTTTACCAGGTTGCGCCCCAGAACAAAGGTCAGCGCCACAAAAAGCAGGAAGACCAGCGCAGAGAGCCCAGCAAAGAACAGTAACTGCTGATTGGTGTCCGGATTTAGAAAGGGCAAGTCAAAAGAGGATTGTGAGAGCAGAATTCCAAACAGCAGGGTGATCCCAATGGCCAGGAAGATAATGGCTTTCTTCCGGCTGGAACCTCCATCCTTGGGCGCACTGGATATCATTCTTGCCATGTTTTGCAGCTGTTTCAATTATAAGCCGCAGCTAAATAGGGATAGTTCCCGGGCGTGGCAGAAACGGCTTCAGCGGGCATTCCTCGCATAGAGGTCTGCCTTTCAGGCAATAAACCTTCCCGATAGTGACTATCATCCCGTGCATGTCATTGTAGATTTGGGCCAGCGCTGACCGTTTCATTCGGCTCATTGGTGACGGGCCGGGAGCAGCATCTGAGGAGCGTCGGAGGAAGCCCTGATTTGCTGCAACCGCTCCAGGCCCTGCCACTAATGGAGCAAGCGCCCGCTCCCATAGAGTACGCAGTTCTTCATAATCAGCGGTCATGGAGCTGATCTGATGACGCTCGAGAATACGCCGCGTGTACGCATCGATTACAAACGACGCATGCTGTCCCGCGTAAAGCAGGATGGCATCTGCGGTCTCTGGACCAATTCCTTTCAGCGAGAGCAACTGCTGGCGCAAGTACGCGGTTGGCTGCCGAAACATCCGGCTTAACGAGCCGCCGTAAGTTTCCTCAACGAATGCCACAAAGATCTTCAAGCGTTCCGCCTTCTGCCGGAAATACCCCGCCGGGCGAATCAAGCTTTCGAGATCGGAAAGTGCAATGTTTCGAACGCCAGCCAATGAGAGGCATTTCGCCCGGCGCAAGTTCCGGATTGCTTTCTCGACATTATTCCAGGAGGTATTCTGTGTCAGATATGCGCCAACAATAACTTCGAAGCGGGTGCGCGCAGGCCACCATTGCGGAGAGCCCCACGCGCGATGCAAAGTTTTGTAATAGGCGAGAAGCTGTTTTTCTTTGCTCAGAGTGTTCAATCGCACGGATCAGTTTAGAGTACGCGCGAGGGCCCTCAGCTTCCTGACCTCCGTCCGGACGGCGCAGTATTTCGCGCGCGGAGCGAGTTGCGAATCATTTCCGCAAGATCAGACACACCGAAGGCCATGGGCTGAAGGCCATTACTAATCCGGAAATACGCGTCAAATGCGTATATCCGCAGCTTCTGGATGCTGCCGTACCGTCCATTGCGAGGTACAAGTACCAAAGTTACTGGTGCCGTAACCCGTCTGCGTTGACAATTTGTGTCAACGCACAATACCGCCGCGGAACCCCCACCGAGCAGGATTTTGCGATCACCAGAAACAGAGACTCATTACCACCTCGCTTTAGGAGAGTAAGCAATGTCGCAACGGCTGGGGGATCTTCTTGTAAAAGAGAAGGTCATATCACCAGAGCAACTAGACCAGGCGATGAAGACGCAGAAGGAGAACAACTCCCGCCTGGGTTCCGCACTGGTGAAGCTTGGGTTTCTGACGGATGAGGATGTCACCAATTTTCTGTCCCGCCAGTACGGCGTCCCCGCTATCAACCTTTCCTATTTCGAAATTGACCCTTCGGTTGTCAAACTGATCCCGTTTGAAACTGCCAAGCGCTACCAGATTCTTCCGCTAAGCCGCGTCGGCGCCTCCCTGACCATTGCCATGGTCGATCCCACCAACGTGTTTGCCATGGACGATATCAAGTTCATGACCGGCTTCAACATTGAGCCGGTAGTGGCGTCGGAAAGCTCAATTCTCGAAGGCATCGAGAAGGCATACGGCACAACCCAGGCAGAGGATCTCGAGCAAGTCATGCAGTCGATGACCGAGACTGGCGAAGCCGACGTCGAACTGCAATCCGAAGAGACGGAAATGGAGTTGGCGGAGTTGGAGAGAGCCGCCGATGAAGCTCCTATCGTGAAGCTCGTCAACCTGGTGTTGACCGACGCGGTGAAGCGAGGGGCCAGCGATATTCACATGGAACCCTACGAAAAGGAATTCCGGGTTCGCTTCCGCATTGACGGAGTTTTAGCCAGCATCATGTCGCCGCCTCTGAAGTTGAAAGACGCCATTACTTCCCGCGTAAAAATCATGGCCAAGCTGGACATCAGCGAAAAGCGCCTGCCACAAGACGGACGCATCATGCTGAAGATGAATCTCGGCGGCCGTAAGAAGCAACTCGACTTCCGCGTGAGCACACTGCCCACTTTGTGGGGAGAGAAAATTGTTTTGCGGTTGCTGGATAAAGAGAATCTCCGACTCGATATGACCAAGCTCGGTTTCGAACCCGAATCCCTGGTCAAATTCGAAAAAGCGATACTTAAGCCGTACGGAATGGTGCTGGTCACAGGACCGACTGGATCCGGCAAGACGAACACTCTTTATTCCTCGATCGCGCGGCTTAACACACCTGACACAAACATCATGACCGCTGAAGATCCGGTCGAATTTCAGCTGGCCGGAGTCAATCAGGTCCAGATGAAAGAGCAGATCGGACTGAATTTCGCGGCCTCGTTGCGTGCCTTCCTTCGTCAGGATCCAAACATCATTCTGGTCGGTGAAATCCGGGACTTTGAAACCGCCGAAATCGCCATCAAGGCTGCTCTTACCGGCCACCTGGTCTTGTCCACCTTGCACACTAACGGCGCACCCGAAACCATCACCCGCCTTATGAATATGGGTATTGAACCGTTTCTGGTGGCAACTTCCGTACACCTTATCTGCGCCCAGCGCCTGGTGCGCCGTATCTGCAAAGAATGCGCAGCCGTGGTCGACGTTCCGGTACAGGCATTAATTGAGGAAGGCTACTCGCCGGAAGAGGCGAAGACAGTGCAGATTCAGAAAGGCAAAGGTTGCGGTGTGTGCAACAACACTGGCTACAAAGGCCGCACCGGATTGTACGAGGTCATGGAAGTTGATGACGAAATCAAAGAGTTGGTTCTGGTGGGCGCGTCCGCGGTTGAATTAAAGAAAAAGGCCATCGAACGCGGCATGATCACCTTGCGGCGCAGCGGGCTTATCAAAGTTGCAGCGGGCATGACCACGCTGGAAGAAGTGGCACGCGAAACCATTCACTAGAGTTTTAAGGGACAGGAAAGGGCTCACTTTTTATGGCGCTCTCGTTAAGTGATTTATTGAAACGCATGCTGGAGATGTCAGGCAGCGATCTCCACCTCACCACCAACTCGCCGCCGCAAATCCGTGTTCATGGCCACCTGGTGCCGCTGGACCTGCCGCAGATGACGCCTGCGGAAACCAAGCAGATGGCCTACAGCGTAATGACCGATGCGCAAAAGCACCGTTTTGAAGAGAACCTCGAGCTGGACTTTTCGTTCGGCCTGAAAGGGCTGGCCCGGTTCCGCGCCAACGTGTTCAATCAGCGCGGCGCCACCGCCTCCGTCTTCCGTCTCATCCCTTTCGAAATTAAGTCTTTCAACCAGCTCGGCCTACCGACTGTCGTAAGCAAGATGTGCGATAAGCCCCGAGGACTGGTGCTGGTGACCGGACCCACTGGTTCCGGTAAATCCACTACGCTGGCCGCCATGATCGACAAGATCAACAGCGAACGCCATGATCACATTCTGACCATTGAAGACCCCATCGAGTTCGTCCACATGAATAAGAACTGTGTGGTGAACCAGCGCGAACTTCACGCCGATACCAAAAGCTTCACCGATGCGCTACGCGCCGCCCTACGTGAGGATCCAGACGTGGTTCTGATCGGCGAAATGCGCGATCTGGAAACCATCGAATCTGCGCTCCGCATCGCCGAGACCGGGCACTTGACCTTCGGCACCCTGCATACGAATTCCGCGTCATCCACCATCAACCGAATTATTGACGTGTTCCCTGCCCATCAGCAGCCGCAGATCCGGGCGCAGCTTTCACTGGTGCTGGAGGGCATCATGTGTCAAACCCTGCTGCCCAAGGCGGATGGTAAAGGGCGCGCGATGTGCATGGAGATTCTGGTTCCCAATGCCGCGGTGCGTAACCTCATCCGCGAAGACAAGATCCACCAGATTTATTCATCCATGCAATCCGGACAGGACAAGTTCGGAATGCAGACCTTCAACCAGGCTTTGGCGACGTTGTACTTCCAGAAACAGATCACGCTCGAAGTCGCGATGGCACGTTCCAGCAATCAGGACGAATTACAGGAAATGATCAATCGCGGAGCGGGACTGAATCGCAATCAGCCGGCAGGTATGGCCAAGGCTGCGATTCCGGGGAAGCGTTAAGTCGAGAGAATTAAGAAGCATAGGCACCCGCAAAGCAGAATTAACCAGGAGAGGCTTACATGCCAACTTTTACTTTCTCAGGAAAGAATGCCGCCGGTGAAAAAATCAGCGGCGAACGGACAGCGTCCAACAAACAGACGCTGGTATCCCAGTTACGACGGGAGCAGATCGTCGTTGGGCCGGTCCGCGAAAAGGGGAAGGAATTCTCCATGCCCAGTTTCGGCATGGGCGGGGTCAAGACCAAGGAGATTGCAATCTTCTTCCGCCAGTTTTCCGTCATGATCGACGCCGGACTCCCCTTGGTGCAGTGTCTGGAAATCTTGGCTGCCAACCAGGAAAACCAAACTTTTCAGAAGACGCTAACCGGAGTTAGAACCACCGTCGAAGGCGGCTCGACCCTGGCCAATGCCATGCGCCAGTATCCAAAAGTGTTTGATGATCTCACCACCAACATGATGGATGCCGGCGAGACCGGCGGTATTTTGGACATCATTCTGCAACGGCTGGCCGCGTATGTCGAAAAAGCAGTGAAATTGCGTTCCGCGGTAAAGTCAGCCCTGATCTACCCGGTTTCAGTCATCAGCTTGGCCGCGCTTATCGTCGCCGCACTGCTGAAGTGGGTGGTGCCAATCTTCTCCAACCTGTTCGCCGGGCTGGGTGTGTCACTGCCGTTGCCCACACGGATTGTTATGGGGCTTAGCGCTTTCGTTGGCCAGTTTTGGTGGTTCTTCATCGTAGGAGCGATTGGCCTGGTCATCGGAATAAAGCAGATTCGCAAACATCCTCGAGGCCGCTACTACTTCGATATGGCTTTATTGAAGATGCCAATCATTGGCATCTTGTTGCGCAAAATAGCGGTCGCCCGCTTCACTAGAACGCTCGGTACTTTGATCACCTCTGGCGTGCCGATTCTCGAAGGCTTGTCAATCACGGCGAAGACTTCAGGCAATGCGGTCTTGGAAGAAGCCTTGATGAAGGTGCGAAAGGCAATTGAAGAAGGCCGCACCATCGTCGATCCCCTGCGGGAATGTGGCGTCTTCCCCAATATGGTTACACAGATGATCGGGGTGGGTGAGGCCACGGGCGCGATGGATGCGATGCTGCAAAAGATCGCCGACTTCTACGAAGACGAAGTCGATTCCGCGACCAAAGACATGCTGGCCATGCTGGAACCAGTCATCATTGGCGTACTCGGAATTACCGTGGGCGGCATCGTCATTTCGCTGTACATGCCGCTGTTCTCGATGATTGCCAAGCTTGCCGGCTAGTTTGACGTGGCACACCTATATATAGAGAGGCCGGAGGCCCGCAAAAATTCTAGTTGCGGCCCCGGCGTCTCCAACCCACCGGGCCACACTGCGAACCTTGGATCAGCAATGCAATCAATGTTTGATGAACGGTTATGGCTGGCATGGCTGGTAAAGGTTCGAATTATCATTCTTACCTTCCTGCTGGGTATCGAGCTGGCCATCGCCCGCCTTACCCCCACGTCGCTGCCGATAAGGCTGTTCGTCGACATTGTCCTGCTGTGGTACACCATTTCGCTTTTTTACATCTTGTTGCCTTCCTTCTGGAAAGAACAGCGGATCCAATCTCTGCTACAGGTCCTCACTGACCTGATGCTGGTCACTCTGGTGGTGTATGCCACCGGAGGCATCGACAGCTCACTGAATTTTCTCTACCCACTGGTCATAATTGTTGCCTGCATCCTGCTGCCGCGGCGATGGGCTTATCTGACTGCGGCACTGGCTTTCATTCTTTACGGGATGATGCTAGACCTTACGTATTTCGAGGTCATTCCATCATATTCTTCAACCCACCCGGGTCTGAAAGCCCTGCAAGCCATAATTTTCGTCAATCTCCTGGCGTACCTCGCGGTGGCCTATCTGGCAGGACTCCTGGCCGACAAGCTGCGCCAGGTCGATG
>JAFAWN010000284.1 GCA_019241735.1 Terriglobales bacterium | reverse complement strand
GAGAATGTCCAGGTTGGCTGATGACATCAGGCAAGACTGCCTTGTTCGAGGATTACATTTTCGCGCACGATGAGACAGCCTGCGGCCATTTCTTTTAACTGCGGCAAGACCCGGTTCACGTGCTCGTCGGAGTCGACAAAAATGATGATCACGGGGACGCCTCCTCCGGCATCGACCAGGTGGCTGCTCTTCACCTGCTGGCGTCCAAGAAAGCCGGCGATGGCGTGAATTGCGACCGCGGCGAAAACGTTTTCGTTGCGCAGGTAGTTGAGGATTTCAATACGTAATGGCCGGTGACGCCACTGATCGGCTTCATTCAGATAGATGGTGACCTGGACAGCCATTCTGCCCGGCATTCTACAGCACTCGCGCTACTGCCATTCCTGCCGCGGCAGCGCCAAGGCAGAGCAGGTTGTTGCTGATGAGGTTGGTAAAAAACAGCAGCCATTGTCCCTGCTCAAAGTAAGCCATGGTTTCGAAGGCATAACTCGAAAATGTGGTGAATGCGCCGCAGAATCCGATGACCACCAGCAGCCGCCAGCGGGGATCGATCAGCACCCGTTCGGACGTCCAGATGAGAAAGAAGCCTACGATAAGACTTCCGGTGACATTGATGAACAGGGTGCCGTACGGGAAAACCTGCCCCATCATTTTTGCGGCGTAGCGACTGATCAGGTAACGCGCGTTCGCGCCCAGGATTGCGCCCAGAGAGATGCAGAGGAAATCGCCAAGGGGTCGCATAGCGGAAGGCAAGGTCACGATAGAGTTCTCTCCACAAGAATTTGTAGGAGTTATCAGCCTGGGGAAACAGGCGGGTGTGGCGAACCCCATCGCCGTCGAAAGATTTTAGCAAACTGAAGTTTCCGCATTGACTCAGTTTTTTCTTTCTATGAGAAACCGCGCCAGGGCCTGCAACGTTTCGGCGGACGGGCCAAAAGAATCGAGCGCGGCGCAGGCGGATTCTGCCAATGCGTCAGCTTTTCGCAGCGACTCATCCACGCCGAACAATGCCGGATACGTTGCCTTTTGCGCCGCCGTATCTTTGCCCGCAGTCTTGCCCAGTTGCGCTGAACTTTGAGTCACATCGAGGACATCATCCACGATCTGAAATGCCAGGCCGATGGATTGTCCAAACGATCGCAACTTATCAATCGCCTGCTCGCCGGCACCCGAGTAAAGCCCGCCGCTGACCACGCTCGCAGTGATCAAGGCTGCGGTCTTGGCGCGATGAATATATTCCAGCGCCTTAGCGTCGGGGATGGTGTTTTCAGCTTCCAGGTCGGCGACCTGCCCGCCGATCATGCCGTTGATTGTCCCGGTGCCGCGGGCGATCTCCTGGATAATTCTTACTCTTGCTTCTGCGGGGCAACGGAGTTGCGACAGAACTTCATAAGCCTGCGTCTGAAGCGCATCGCCGGCGAGTATGGCAATGGCCTCGCCGAAAACCACATGGCAGGTTGGCCGTCCACGGCGCAAATCATCGTTGTCGAGCGCGGGCAAATCGTCATGGATCAGCGAATAGGTGTGAAGCATTTCGAGCGCTGCTCCCAGGTCGGCGATTGCGTCGGGAAAATGCCCGGCGATCATTCGTCCTGCCTCCATGCAAAGGATGGGACGCAGCCGTTTTCCCCCCGCAAAAACGCTGTGGCGCATGGCTTGGTGAATGGATGTGGGATATTGCGACGCGGGCGGGAGGAGACGTCCTAAAGCAGCGTCGGTGAGAGTACGCCCCTGCTCAAGTGTCTGGGTGAGCATGAACGGTGAGTATAGCAAGCGAGGATTACGACATTTTCATTTGCGCGGGCTTGATGTGTCAGCCTGAGGATCGAACGGTTCGGCCTGGAGCTTGCCGTTTTGTTTCAGCAAAATTTCCACCTTACCCTCTGCCTGTTCCAGCTCCGATCGGCAGGCCGCGGAAAGCTTCATTCCTTCCTCAAACAAGGTCAGGGATTTTTCCAGCGGCACCTCTCCCTTTTCCAGTTCCTCGACAATCTTTTCCAGGCGTTCGAGACATTCCTCAAATTTCGGCAACGGTTTCGCTCCCGCGGGACATTTTAATCCACTTTGCAAGGGCTTACACAGCGCGGGATGCAGCCGGCGTACCCAGCGCCTCGAGCACATCGGTCGCTGCGGAATAGCGGGCCTGCGGCGCGCTGATTTGCGCCCCCTGCACCATCTCCCGGATAGCGAGCAGCATCTCGCGCGCGATGGCTACGCCTTCCTCGCGTGCCGCCTCGGGGGTCTGAGCCTGTGTCATCCGTTTGACAATCGAATCGGGGATGGAAACCCGCAACTCGTTTTTCATGAACTCCGCATTGCGCGCGCTGACCAGCGGCCAGATGCCGGCAACTACGGGAATGCGGCAATGTTCGATGCGGCGCAGAAAAGTCTCGAGCAGCGCCAGATCAAACACCGGTTGCGTGACTGCATATTCGGCCCCGGCTTCGACTTTAAATTCGAATCTGCGAATTTCTTCGTCCAGATTAGGCAGCCCCGGATTCGCGCCGACGCCAATCACAAACGCCGTCCCATCGCCAATAGGATTGCCGCCGATATCCCGGCCGCAATTGAGGTTCCGAACAATATTCACCAGTCCGATGGCGTCCACGTCAAAAACTGCGGTGGCGTCGGGATAGCTCCCCATCTTCGGAGGATCTCCGGTGATGCAGATCAGGTTGTGAATCCCGACGGCGGCCGCACCCAGTAGATCGGACTGAATGCAGAGCACGTTGCGATCGCGGCAGGTGTAGTGCAGGACCGCTTCGATCCCGACCTCGCGCTGCACCAGTAACGACAGCGCCTGGTTGCTCATGCGCGCCGATGCGCGGGGACTGTCCGGAATGTTGATTCCATCCACGCCGAAAGACTTCATCAGGCGGGCGCCTTCGATTTCTTTGCGAATATCAGTTCCCTTAGGTGGGACCACTTCAACCATGGTGACGAATTCACCGGCGGAAAGCTTTGCGCCCAGGCGCGACCTGGAGGCGAGCGGCGTAACCGGCGCAGTGGCGGGGGCGGCTTCGCGTTTGATTTGAGCCTGAGACAGTTTCCCTTTAGCCTCGCCTGCCCGCAGCGCCGACTTCATCTCACGGATGTGCTGGGGCGTGGTGCCACAGCATCCGCCAACCAGGCGCACGCCCGCGGCCACGAATTTGCGCGCATAGCTCGCCATGTATTCCGGCGAGCACAGATAAATATTGCGGCCTTCCACCGAGCGCGGAACACCGGCATTGGGCTGCGCGGAAAGCGGGAGAGAAGTGGCGGCGCGCATCCGCTCGATCGCATCGAGCATTGCCACCGGACCCACGCTGCAATTGCAGCCCACCACATCAGCGCCCCAACTGGTCAGTCGAGCGGCAAAAATTTCCGGAGTCGAGCCATCCAGGCAATTCGCGTCTTCGTCGATGGTGACCTGTGCAATGACTGGAATTTTGGGATTCACATCGCGCGCGGCGAGTATTGCCTGGTGAATTTCTTCCAACGATCCGAAGGTCTCGAGTATGAGCAAGTCCACTCCGCCTTCTACCAAAGCTTTAATCTGCTCGCGGAAGGCGGCCCGGGCTTCGTCCACGGAAGTCTTGCCCAGGGGCTCGATACGAATTCCCAGAGGCCCCACTGATCCCGCAACCCAGACGTCGAAGCTCTTTGCCGCTTCCCGAGCGAGCTTCGCACCAGCAAGATTGATGGCGTGGACCTGGTCAGCCATGCTGTGCCGCGCAAGGCGAAAGGAGTTGCCGCCGAACGTATTGGTCTGGATAACCTCCGCGCCGGCCTGGAGATATTCGTGGTGAAGTCCGCGAATCAGTTCCGGCTGGGAAAGATTTAACTCGTCATAGCAGCGATTGATGAAAATGCCATTGGCATACAAAACCGTGCCCGTCGCCCCATCGCACAGGACAGGAGAGCGCTTCAGCCGGGCTAAAAATTCCTCGGGCATGCTTCGAGAATACAACAAGA
>JAFAWN010000256.1 GCA_019241735.1 Terriglobales bacterium | reverse complement strand
GGCGCCTGCGCGCGCCGCCTGAGTGACCGTCGCATAAATGTTATAGGCACGCGCCACCCAGAAGATTCCCAGAAACAGGAGGAAGAGCATGGGAAGCACCAGCGCCGCCTCGGCGATCTCCTGGCCGCTGGTTTCCCGTCCGGCTTTTATCACGAAGTTCTTATCGGGCAGGATCATGCAGCGAGCCTCATCATCCATAATTGCCGGGCGCTGTAAAGAATTACCGCGATGGCCGCTGCCACTCCGAACGGCACCTTGATCGACTCCGGATTATCGATTGTAAATTCCCGGCCGGGCAACTGGAACGCGAAAATGGATGCCAGCATATGTCCGAGGTTGTAGGCCGTCTGGCGAACGCGCTTCTTCCACAGAATCATAGCCGCAGCCATGGCCCCGTTTACCAGCACCGTCCACAACAGCACTATGAGCAAGTGGTGCGGCCCAACCACAGCGCCTATCGCCCCCATCAATTTCCAATCTCCGGCCCCCAGCGCCCGGATCCACAGGAAGGGAAATAGCAGTGCCAGCCCCAATGCTATTCCGAGTAAGGACTGCTCCACTCCGGCCAGGCCGTAAACGTAAAAGTTCAGGAGAAGACCGGCGAATAGTCCGGGGACAGTAATCCAGTTGGGGATGCGGCGGGAGCGCCAGTCGGTAACCCCGGCGGCGGCGGCAATCACGGCCGCCAGAATCCATACCGCAGACTTCATGGTTGGTCAGAGTAACGCGAAGCCACGCCTGGGGCCGCCATCTGCCAGCGATCTAGCGGTTCAGCGGATTCGAACTGCGTTCTGCGACTACCCGTCGGGCATTCTCAGCCAGTTGTTTTGCCTGGGGCAGAAGCTCGAGCGCCTTAATGATCTCAGGATCGGTTTCGGCTTTGATCTTCAGGCCTTCCTCCTGCCCGAAAGCATCAACAAAAACTTCGCTGCGGATGTTGTCCCGCACCCACTCCGCGTTTTGTACCAGATCTGCTTCGGTGTAGGGTACCTTTTCCTCATCCAGGAAGCGGTGGAATTCCTGCATGATGGCATCGTCCACCTCGAAGTTCTTGTTGGGATGGTGCACGACGATATAGTGCTTGGCAAAATTGAAAAAAGCGTAGTGCTGCAGCAGCGTGTCCTGGAAGTGATTGCTCTTGATGGGATCGATTTTCACATCGGGCGTAATCCCGCCGCCGCCATAAACCGGTCGTCCGCTGTCGGTCAGCTTGACCTCATGCCCCGCGCTGTTTTCCTCGTTCTCACGATTGAAGTAGTACTCGTAGAGGGAAACATTCGAATAATCGCGCTGGATAAGGCGTCCGCTGGGGGTGTAGTACTTTGCGGTGGTCAGGGTGAGTCCGGTATTTTCCGATACCGGATAAACAGTCTGCACCAGGCCTTTTCCAAACGTAGTCTCACCCGCGATGAGGCCGCGGTCGTGGTCCTGAATCGATCCCGCCACAATTTCAGCGGCCGATGCTGTTCCGCGATTTACCAGCACCACCAGGGGATAATCTTTGCCGCCATTACCATGCGCTGCTGTGTATCGCTTTTCCGGCGAATTGCGGCCATGGTGGGAGACGATCAACTGGCCTTTATGAAGGAACTTGTCAGCCACTCCGACGCCTTCATTCAGCAGCCCCCCGGGATTCTGGCGCAAGTCGAGAACCAGGCCCTTCAAATCGCCCATTCCCTCTAACGCGTCAGCAACTTCGTGCTCCGTTGTCTCGTTGAACCCGGAAATATGCATGTATCCGATGCCCGGCTTGATCAGGAAATGTAAGTCCACGCTGTACCGCGGAATCTCATCCCGAACCACGGCGAAATCCAGAGGCTTCTCCGCGCCTTCGCGCAGAATGGTGATATGCACCGTGGTGCCCTTGGGGCCTTTCAGCAGGTCGGCTACATCGGCGGTACTCATGTTGTCGGTAGGCTTGCCATCTACGGCAACAATAATGTCTCCCGGTCGAATACCAGCCTTGTAGGCCGGAGTTCCCACAAACGGAGCAATGACGATGACCTTGTTATTTCGCGGGCCTACAGTCATTCCCACGCCGTAGTACTTGCCGCGCTGATCTTCTTTGAGCAAGGAATAAGCTTTGGGGTCAAAAAAATTCGAGTGCGGATCGAGTACATGCAGCATGCCGGGGATGGCGCCGTCGTAAATGGCTTTGTCCGCGTTGACCGGCTCGGCATAGTTCTGTTCGACCAGATCGTAAACCTGAGTGAATTGGTGCAGGCTCTCGCGAATATCAGAGTCACCGCCGGGGGCGGATGCGGGGTTCTTTTGGGCGAATAAGATCCCTAAGAAGCCGCAAGTTACGAGAAATAAAACCACCACGAAAAGAGCGCGACGAGAACTGCGGGCCATCTGCATTTTCCTTCGGTTAGGGCGTGAAAAGGCCCTGCGACCGCATTTAAACGAAGTATAGCATGGCCGGAAAACCATGGCCGCGTGGTCTGTGAGCCCAAAGGTAACACCCTGGAAAAGGCAAATCTTGGGGGTTCGCCCCGGTGTTATTGGGTCTGGATTGCTGCGAATGCGACGGGGGCAGTATGATGAACGGCAATGAGTTTCTCGGAGACAATCTTTCTTTTTCTCCTGGCGTTGCTGGTCTTTGGACCCAAGAAACTGCCGGAGATTGGCCGCCAAATCGGCAAACTGCTGAACGAATTCCGGCGTGCTTCGAATGAATTCAAGGCCCAGATTGAATCAGAAATCTCCCAGCTGGACGTTGACAATCATAAGATTCTGCCGCCCACTGCACCTCCAGCGGGCGCGATGGCGGCGCTTTCAATTGGCCCCCAGCCCGTCTCCCATGAGTTAAACGCCGCGCCATCTACGCTCGACAGCGCTACCTACGAAGCCGATGGCGTCACGTTGAAGGCAGGCCTTCCAGAATCGAATTATGCGGTCAAGGCGCCGGATGCCTGAGGCGCGCGAAGAAATGCCGGCGATGAGCTTCCTCGAGCACCTGGAGGAGCTGCGCAAACGGTTGTTCTATTCCATCCTGGCGATCGCGATAGGGTTTGGCGCCTCCTGGGGATATCACGAAACGATTTTCGGGTACATGCAGCGTCCTATCATGGACGCGCTGCATCGCAATGGACTGGCCGACAAGCTGGTTTATCTGAATCCGACTGAACCGTTCAACCTGTATTTGAAAATCGCACTGCTGGCTGGAGTCTTCCTGGCTTCTCCGTTTGTGCTGTACCAGGTGTGGATGTTTATCTCGCCGGGGCTTTATCGCAACGAGAAGCAATACGTTTTTCCGTTCATGTTCTCAACCATCGCTTTGTTCGTTGGTGGCGGCTACTTTGGTTACAAACTGGTTTATCCGTTCGCCCTGGATTTTCTAATTGGTTTCGGCAGGCAGTTCCAGCCCATGATTACGATTCACGAGTACACCGACCTGTTTTTGACCGTGATTCTGGGATTGGGCTTAATCTTCGAGATGCCGATTCTGATTTTTTTTCTGGCATTGATGGGCGTGGTGAGCGCCGGCTGGATGTGGCGCAATATCCGCTATTCCGTCCTGGTTATTTTTATCCTCGCCGCGATCATCACGCCGACCAGTGACATCCTGAACATGTGTATTCTTGCCGCGCCCATGCTGGGTCTGTACATCATCAGCATTGGAATTGCGTGGTTCGTGCATCCCACGCAGCGCAAAGCCCGCGAGGCGCGAAACTCGGCATGACCAGGGTTATATTTTCTACGGGGCGGGCGTTTGCGTTCGCAGCTTTCGTTATTGGCGCGTTGATGTTGTGCGCGCAGGAAATGCCGGCGGTTCATCATAAGCATGCGTCCGGCGAGCCGGTTGGCGCGGAAAAAGACAGCCTCGTCGCATCTTTCAATGAATCCCGTGCCATGGAATATGTGAAAGAGATTGTTGCCTTGGGCCCACGGCCCATCGGCAGCGCGAATCATAAAAAAGTTGAGGACTACATACTGCGGCATCTCAAGGGGGATGCCGTGGAATCCGACAATTTCGTTGCCGACACCCGCGAAGGCAGATTTCCGGTCCGCAATATCATCGCCAAGTTTCCCGGCACGCAAGATGGAATCATTGTGATTGCCAGCCACTACGACACGAATTATCCGCTGCGGAATACTTCCTACATTGGAGCCAACGACGGAGCCTCATCCAGTGCGCTGTTGCTCGAAATCGCCAGTCAACTGCGCGGCAAGAAACGCGACGGTTACAGCATCTGGTTGCTTTGGGACGACGCCGAAGAATCGATGCAAATGCCGTGGAATAGTTCCGAATCTCTGTACGGCGTGCGGCACATCGCGGAAAAATGGCAGTCTGATGGCACCCTGAAACGAGTGAAGGCTTTCTTACTCGCCGACATGATTGGAGATTCCGATCTTAATATCGAGCGAGACACGAATTCGACCCCCTGGCTGGAGGATTTAATCCTGCAGGCAGCCACGAGTCTGGGTTTCCAGTCCCATTTTTTTGCGCGAACCATGGCTGTAGAAGATGACCACCTGCCGTTTATCCACAAAGGCGTCCCTTGCGCCGATCTCATCGATTTTAATTACGGTTATAACGATGTCTTTCACCACACTACGCAAGACACGGTGGACAAGCTAAGTACCAAGAGCCTGAAAATTGTCGGCCAGGTAATTCTTAAGACAGTGGGATTATTGGATAAAAGATAATGTTCGATGTGCTGTTCGCCGGCCTGTTCCAGCGGGGCGTAGTTTTTAGCTCTTTGCTTTGATTTTCATTTCTAATTCCGCTTATTCCTTGAGCGCCTATTGAGCCACTTTGTCTTCTGGATTGTCTTCAATCTGTTTGTTTTGGCGATGCTGGCGCTGGATTTCAGCGTCCTGCGGCGCAACAGAAGTGTAAATTTCCTCCATGCTCTAGCACTGAGTGTATTTTGGGTCTTGCTTGCCGGGGTCTTCGCCGTTTTGCTGCGACACTGGCAGGGTCCGCGCAGCAGCCTGGAATTCGTCACCGGATATCTTATCGAGCTGTCCCTGAGCGTCGACAATCTTTTCGTTTTTATTCTAATTTTCCGCTACTTCAACGTTGACCCTGAGCATCAGCCTCGAATTTTGTTCTGGGGAATTCTAGGCGCGATCGCCATGCGGACGGCATTTATTCTGGCCGGGGTGGGGCTGATCCGGACCTTCCACTGGGTCACTTATCCATTTGGACTATTGCTTTTGTACAGCGGCGTCAAATTGTTCGGTCACCATTCCGAAATACATCCAGACAAGAATTTTCTCCTGCGTGCAGTGCGGCGTGCGGTTCCGGTAGCCGAAGATTATCAAGGCGGAAACTTTTTCGTACGCCGGGAGAAGTTTTACGCAACGCCCTTACTGGTCGTGCTGTTAGTGGTCGAAACCACTGACCTGCTTTTTGCGGTGGATTCCATCCCTGCGGTTCTCGCTATAACCCTCAACGTCTTTATCGTTTACACGTCCAACATTTTCGCAATTCTCGGTTTGCGCTCCTTATATTTCGTTTTATCCGGGGCGATGGAAAGGTTCGGGAAGCTGCAATATGGACTCGCGGCCATACTCATTTTTGTTGGGGCAAAAATGATGCTCTCCCGTTATTACGAGATTCCGAACTGGATTGCATTGCTGGCAGTGGCCGGAATTCTGCTCATTACCGCGCTGGCATCACTGGTCCTGCCCAGGAACCAACCGGGTACGCGCAGATAACCCCAACGTGGTGCAGGGTTAATTACACAAACGTGATGGAATTACCAACGCAAAGGGAGTGCTTCAGAAATCTCGCGTCATTGTGTTCCGGGAAGTCCGTACGATAGTGTGCTCCCCGGCTCTCCTCGCGCGCGAGCGCCGAGCGGGCCACCAGCAGCCCGGAAGTAAGCAGGTTTTGCGCCTCGTGGGAACGCCGTGTGGTAGCCCCGGCGACCAACGAAGACATATCTTCCAATTGCCGAATTGCATTTCCTAGACCAGCGCCACTGCGGACCACGCCGACGTCTTTCCACATCACCTCCTGAATCTCGCGCACCGTCCCTTCTACGTTCCGAGCGTTGTCCTCTGATGACTGCGGCGGCGGCGGTTCTTCCGCCGGAGAAACTGTCCGTATTTCATCGCGCATGCTACGCGCAGCGATGGCGCCGAACACCAGACCTTCCAGCAGGGAATTACTGGCCAGCCGATTGGCCCCGTGAACTCCAGTGGCGGCAGCCTCGCCCGCGGCATACAGACCCGGTAGCGTCGCCCGCCCATCGAGACTGGTGCGCACGCCCCCCATGGCATAGTGTGCGGCAGGGCGGACCGGGATCACTTCCGCCGTTATGTCAATGTTGTATTGCAGGCAGGTGGCGTAGATACGCGGAAAGCGCTTCTGGATGTGGTGTGCGTCGAGGTGAGTCAAGTCCAAAAACACGATGGGATCGTTAGCGGGGCTGACTTCGAGCTCGTGAATAATGGCGCGCGCTACAACGTCGCGAGGCGCCAGTTCCGCCATATGATGGTACTGTGGCATGAATCGTGCCATTTCCGAATTGCGCAAGTAGGCGCCTTCACCCCGCAACGCTTCCGATAGTAAAAATCGTGGCGCATTCGCCAGGTAAAGTGCAGTGGGGTGGAACTGAACAAACTCCATGTCACTGATCGCTGCCCCGGCGCGGAATGCCATGGCGACCCCGTCCCCGGTAGCGACCTTGGGGTTGGTGGTGTTGCTATACAATTGCCCCATACCTCCCGTGGCAAGCAGGACCGCACACGCAGACAGATGGCGATACAACCCGTCCTGCCGAATCATTTGGACGCCGCAGACTCTCCCATTTTCCAGCAAAAGATCAGTAGAAAACTCGAATTCGCAAATCTCAATGTTTTTGAGTGTCCTGGCTTTGGCGTAAAGAGCGCGCAGAATTTCACGGCCGGTGGAATCGCCGTGGGCGTGCAAAATCCGGTTGTGGCTGTGCGCGCCTTCGCGGCCAAAGGTTAACCGGGTGCCTTCGCGGTCGAATTCAGTGCCCCACTGAATCAGCTCCTCAATGCGCGCGGGAGCGTCTTCGACCAGGATCCGCGCAGCTTCTACGTTGCACAGTCCGTCGCCTGCACTGAGCGTATCCGCAAGGTGAAAGCGGATTTCATCTTCGTCGCTGAGTGCTGCGGCGATGCCTCCCTGTGCCCACTGTGTGTTCGAGTCGGTGACTTCGCGCTTGGCCAGGACCACAACGCGGCCGGCTGAAGCCAGTTCAATGGCAGCACGAAGTCCGGCCACGCCCGCCCCTACAACAAGAAAATCGGTTTCAGAAGGTGCGGAGGCCATTGGCCGAAAATGTTATCACGCGGCATTTCGGTCAAGATCGTCGTAAGCGGAGTCTCTGCGTGATTGCGCTATCATCAGGCGAATGATGAAACTGGCCATCGCGTTGCCGCACAGTTCCTACAAGGTCACCATAGAGAATGGTGTGCTCGGCAGAGCAGGCCACCACTTGCGGCGGCTTTTCGGGAATCAATCAGGTTCCGGGCGGCGCATTTTTATCGTGACTGTCGCCCCGGTCCGGAAACGCTGGGGAAAAAAGCTCACCGCCTCGCTGGCGGCAGCGGGATTCTCGTCGACAACGATCGAGATGCCCGACGGGGAGCGCTACAAGAAACTCGCCACCATCGAGGATTTGGCGGACAAACTGGTAACAGCGGGAGCAGACCGCAGTTCCATCGTAGTTGCGTTCGGCGGCGGAATAGTGGGCGACGTCGCGGGAATGCTGGCGTCGTTATATATGCGCGGCGTCACCCTGGTCCAGATTCCAACCACGGTGCTGGCGCAACTTGATGCTTCCGTCGGCGGCAAAACCGGCGTCAACTTAAGCGTCGGAAAAAATCTTCTGGGGACGTTTTACCATCCCCGGGCAGTGCTAGTCGATCCTGAATTGCTTTCGACCTTGCCCCAGCGCGAGTTCCGCGCCGGGATGTATGAGGCGGTTAAATGCGGCATCATCGGCGACCCCAAGCTCTTCCGTATATTTGAATCCACCCCACCCGATTCGCTGCGCCCTGATGCGGAGACTATGGAAACCGTCATTTACCGGTCGCTCGCACTTAAAGCCAGAGTGGTCTCGGCGGATGAACGGGAAGCAGGACTGCGACAGACTTTAAATTTCGGCCACACCATCGGCCACGCGCTGGAGGCCGAAACCGAGTACCGGCACTTCCTCCACGGCGAAGCAGTCGCATGGGGAATGATTGCCGCGACACACATCGCGATCGAGTCGGGCCGCCTGAAGCGTGAGACTTGCGCCCGCATAACTGAGGCGATATTGAAGGTGGGACCACTGCCGAAAGTCAGGGTATCCGCCAGCAAAATTTTTAAGCTGATAAAGAACGATAAGAAATCAGTGCGAGGCGTCGCCCGTTTTGTGTTGCCGGTTAAGGTTGGGGAAGTGAAAATTGTGGACGATGTACCTGAGTTAGCCATCAAAAACGCCTTGGACCACCTGCGGCGCCTGTCGTTGAAGCCGCGAGTTTCACAACCCTAAGATGCGGGAATATTTCTGATTGTCTGCGATACTTCTGAATTGGACTCTATCAACAAGACCATAACTACTGGCGCATCTCCCGAGGGCGCTCAGGGCTCCGAGTCTGCTGCTCGCGCCATTCGGGAGATGTTTAACTCGATCGCTCCCCGCTACGATCTGCTAAATCATCTTCTTTCCTTCAACG